>PBPU01000025.1 GCA_002724825.1 Acidimicrobiaceae bacterium | reverse complement strand
CAGATCGCATCCGATCGATTGCTGCTGGTAGAGCGCTGCGAGCACCATTTGCTAGAACAACTCCATCGGCTACCTCAGCTCCTAAAGCCATCATTCGATCTCTCATGGCCGCTAGAACTAGTGGAGGTAGATCTCCTGTACGTGAGGCCGCCTTGTACTCTTCTACAAAAGCGCGCATATCACTTAATGGCTTTCCGGTAGAAACGCCGAGCTTCTTATTCATTGGAGCATGGCTTACCCCAACCCCAAATCGGAAACGCTTTCCTGAAATTTCAGAGATAAAGGCGGCAGAAGCTGCAAAATCCTCTACATGGCGAGTATAAATGTTCACAATTGATGTTCCGAAAGGAATATTTTCTGTTTCTGCAGCTATCCCATGGCATAGCCCGACAGCATCACCGAAACTAGGACAGTAGATTCCGGAAAATCCTTGCTTTTCGATCTCGATGGCAAGATCTAATGTTGCTCGTCGCCTGCCTGGAACAGCTGCAAGGGAGACGGCAGGTAATGTCCTACTCAATACGCATTCCAGAGATGGCTCGGCTAACCACAAGTTGTTGTATTTGTTCAGTTCCTTCGAAAATGTCATGAATTTTTGCGTCACGGTGCCAACGTTCAACTGGATACTCACGGGTGTAGCCATATCCTCCGAGAATCTGAATAGCCCGTTCTGTTACCCATGTAGCTACGCGACCTGCTTTTAGTTTTGCCATCGACCCTTCGGCATTTTTAAATTTGCGCTGCTTACCAAGCCAAGCTGCTCGCCAAGTAAGCATCCGAGTCGCATCTATCTCCGTGGCCATATCCGCCAGCATGAATGCAATAGCTTGATTTTGGATGATTGGCCGTCCAAATGCATGTCTTTCTTTTGCGTATTCTAGGGAATACTCATAGGCAGCTCTGGCAACACCAAGCGCCTGCGCAGCAACTGCGGGGCGAGTAGCTTCGAAGGTTTGCATAGCGGCCTGAGCGTTACCCTTCTTTCCTTCACGGACTCGTGCGAGCCGTTCATCTAGTTTTTCTTTGCCGCCCAGTAAGCAGCTACCAGGCACCTTTACGTTGTCGAGAACTACCTCAGCTGTATGACTGGCTCGAATACCATGTTTTTTATACTTCTGGCCTTGACTTAGTCCTGGTGTGTTTGGGGGGATAACGAAACTTGCATGCCCTTTTGATCCAAGGTCTGGGTCTACAACTCCTATCACTACATGGATATCAGCTATTCCTCCATTAGTAATCCAAGCTTTTGTACCATTAAGCGTCCACTCGTCTTTTGCTTCATCATATTTTGCTGATAGACGGTACCCGCCTACATCAGATCCTGCGTCGGGTTCAGACGCGCAAAATGCTCCCAGTTGGAGATTGTTTGCGTCCCCATAGCATTGGGGTACCCATTCCATTACCTGCTCAGGTGTACCTGAGGATGCGATTCCTGCGGCTGCTAGGCCAGATCCCATAATTGCCATTCCGATACCTGCGTCACCCCAGAAAAGCTCTTCAAGAGCAACACACATGGTAAGGCCAGTTGGGTCGTTCCACATTGCTTCCGCCATGAATTCCCAGCCATAGAGACCTATTTGCGCGGCTTGCTCAACTATCGGATATGGAAATTCCTCTCGCTCATCCCATTCTTCAGCTGCTGGTCTTACGACTTCTTCGGCAAAACCATGGACCCAGTTTTGAATACCTAACTGATCTTCATTTAAAGCCAATGAAAATTCTGTCTTTATATCTTCCTTTGTTTCTTCTGAAACATCTGTCATAGCCACCGCATTCTATAAAGTTATATTCTTCTCTGATATCAAATTAGCCTTTGAGGCCGTTATTTCAAACTTAAAGAAATGTAACAAAAGTCACCTTTCTTTATCTCTAACATCACTCGCTCCCTAAACGCCATTAGCCTTATTTTGATGGCACAAGTAAATAGACTTCCCGAACTACCTCCAGCATACAACCCATCAGAAACCGAGACGGTTGTTTCAGCAGCATGGAAGCAACATAATGTCTTCCACGCTGACGCTAATGAATCAGAAGATCCTACATACTCGATTGTTATTCCCCCTCCAAATGTGACAGCAGCACTTCATCTAGGTCACGCACTCAACAACACGCTTCAAGATGTTCTAATTCGGTTCCATCGCATGAAAGGGAAATCAACACTTTGGATGCCAGGAACAGACCATGCCGGAATCGCCACTCAGACTGTCGTTGAGAAACGCCTTCTTACTCAAGGAACAAGCCGCCTTGAAATCGGCAGAGAAGAATTCTTGAAAGTTACTCAGGACTGGAAAGACGAATACGAAGAAATCATAATCAACCAGTTAATTTCGATGGGAGCTTCGTGCGACTTTGATCGAACACGTTTCACGATGGATGAAATGTGTGCAACAGCAGTAAGGCACGCGTTTTTCATTTTATTTCAAGATGGTTTGATCTATAGGGGTAAACGCTTGGTTAATTGGGATCCAGTAACTAGAACAGCTTTAGCCGACGATGAAGTTGAGATGGAGGAAATCGAAGGACACATGTGGTACTTGAAATATCCTCTCGAGGATGGTTCTGGACATGTGACTGTAGCAACAACGCGTCCTGAAACGATGCTCGGAGACACCGCTGTCGCTATCAATCCAAAAGATGCCAGAGCGGAAGAGCTAGTTGGGAAAACTATCAGGCTTCCAATAGTTGACCGTATTATCCCCATAATTGCCGACGACTTCGTAATTATGGAAGATGAGGAAAGTGATGACCCAAAGGCCAAATTCGCATCAGGTTTACTAAAAGTCACTCCCGCCCATGACCCGAACGACTGGGATATAGGCATACGGCATGATCTCGATGTAATAAACGTACTGGGGCCAGATGGAAGTATCTCTGACGAACATGGTTGGGATGACATCTCGCCTTCGGCAAGGCAATTTGTTGGTTTATCAAGGGAAGAAGCTAGAGCGGCAATAGTTGACTGGTTTGATAGCCAAGATCTATTAGCTGAGGTTAGACAGTACACCCATTCAGTTGGGCATTCCTATCGAAGCCACGCCCCTATCGAGCCATGGTTAAGTGATCAATGGTACGTTGCTGTCACTGATGACAAGTTAAGAGGATCCGCATTGCGAGCTCAACGGCCTGATCAAGTCCCTGACTTACCTGGCGGGGTTTCTGAACGGAGTTCCTTATCAGGTGATGGTGAACTTGCTTTTTACCCCAATAGATATGCAAGAACTTATTACTCCTGGCATGACGGAATACGTGATTGGTGTATCTCTCGTCAACTTTGGTGGGGTCATCAGATTCCCGTCTGGAGTCGGATTAGCAATATAGCTAACAGCCCAATCCCTTTAGACGAAATAGATCTCGACCAAGCTACTCCGGTTGAAAGTGACTGGGTTTCTTTAGGCGCCGCTCATGTGATCCGGAGAATAAATGAGTCAGAGATCGAAGAGGCTATATGTGTTCCGCCAGAGACCACTCTTCAACGAATGCACACGGTGAATACGCCTATTTCTGAAACTGAGTTAATTGATATCCTTGAAAAGGACGGATTCACAAGAGATCCAGATGTTTTAGATACTTGGTTCTCATCAGCCTTGTGGCCTATGTCCACGATGGGATGGCCATGGCCTGAGGACTTCCCGGAGGCGATCGGACTTTTAGAAAAGTACAATCCGACCTCAGTACTATCGACTGCTCGAGAAATCATCACTCTTTGGGTAAGTAGAATGGTTATGTTCAATCGTTACTTTCTTGATGGGCAACTCCCATTCCGAGATGTCTTTATACATGCAATGGTCCAAGATGGCCATGGACAGAAAATGTCAAAGAGCCTAGGAAACGGTGTAGACCCGCGAGACATCATCTTCACGCACGGTGCTGATGCGATGCGATTTACTCTGGTTCAAATGACGACAGACACTCAAGATGTTCGAATGCCTGTAGACATGATCTGCCCGCACAGCGGTGAAGCTTTTACTCCTGAATTTATTAATAGCCCATCTGGAGCGATCGTTGCAGCCCCAGAGCAAACATCCCCAACCGATCCATCAAAGAAGATGGTTAGTGCTTATGGTGTTGCTGCAGGCATCGTTAATCCAACTGAGCAAATGCCGCTTGCGAGAAATTCATCTGGGAAATTTGATCTAGGCAGAAACTTTGCAAACAAATTATGGAACGCCACACGATTTGCTCTAAAGAGAACAGACCATTCAGTACTTATTGAAGAACCTATAGATATTACCTCTAGACCTTTTGCAGATCAGTGGATCGTCGCTCGCCTGGCTGAGACTATTTCAAGACTCGAACAGGCTATGGAAAACTACCAATTTAATGTATACGCCGACACCCTTTATGATTTCGTCTGGCACGATGTCTGTGACAGGTATCTCGAAATAATCAAACCATCAATTGATAAAGACCCTGAACAACAAGTCGTCCTTACCTGTCTACTTGATTCGGTTCTGCGAATTATGCATCCAGTCTGTCCATTTATTACTGAAGCTCTCTGGCCGCACGTAACACAAGCACGTTGTGGAGAAGCAACTGGTATCGCTCTAAAGCATTCAGAGCTTTTGGCTTCCGCTACTTGGCCTGAAGTCGACGCAACTCTAAATTCTTCAGAGACTATGGAGCTGTTTGATCGATCCGCTCTTCTTGTGAACCTTGTGCGTTCAGTTCGTGCCGAACAGAATGTCAAACCGAGGCAATTAATCACGCTTTACGTCCCTGAACAAATTCAAAAGCTTCTGTCTATAACTGGAGGACTAGTTGAAGTCTTAGCCGGTATAGGTCAAATTCAACCTCTCTCTGAACATTCAAATGAAATAACGAGCCCTTTAACGTTCGAAGGCTCTGAGATACTTCTTGCTGGATTAATTGACACTGTTGATCTTCAGGCACAGCGCGATCGACTAGCAAAACTAATCAGTGAGAAATCTAAACAAATTGAGGGCTTCGAATCTCGCTTATCAAACCCGGGATACTTAAACAATGCGAAAGAAGAACTAATTGATGAAACTAAGTTGCTTCTAGAGAATGCAAAGGCTGATTTAGCTGCAGCACAAGCTTCACTTGAAAAGCTTAAATAATCTCTAAGGCCCTTCGCTGCCATCTGAATTAATCCAGACAGTTCGCTGAGGAAATGGCATTTCGATCCCAGCTTCATCAAAAGCTTCTTTAATCCGAAGACGAAGTTCTCTCGCAACCGCCCACTGTTCCGAAGCATCGGTTTTTGCGACAAGTCGTAGCGTTATTCCGTCAACTCCTAGATTCTGTACACCTAGAACCATTGGTTCTTCAATAATGTCACCGGCTGTAAATTCTTCATCCTCCCATAGGCCCATAGCAACGTCCTTAAGTACCTGCTGAGCTTTTCTCAAGTCTGTATCGTACGCTACGTCGATATCGAGTAAGGCTCGAGCCCATACTTGAGACTTATTTCCTACACGAGCGATCTCTCCGTTTGGTATATACCAGATGCTTCCATCACCGTCGCGAAGGATCGTTGTTCTAAGTGTGACTCGTTCAACCGTTCCGGAGACCAGACCAACGTCAATTGAGTCTCCAACTCCATATTGGTCTTCGACGAGCATAAACATCCCAGAAAGAAAATCCTTTACGATAGATTGAGCCCCAAAGCCAACAGCTACACCCACAATGCCGGCTCCAGCGATCAATGGACCCAGATTAATCCCTACCTCTCCAAGGATCATTAATACAGCGACAGTCCAAATTACGAGATTTGCACCACTAGAAAGAACAGAAGTAAGCGTTTCAGTTCTTGCCTTGTTACGTTCTTCTTGTTGTTCGTCAACAAGCATCTTCCCTGCTTTTGCCTTCTTTAAATGCTCAAGCGCTCTGTTCTTTTTATCATCGGTAAGTTTTTCGCCAAAATGTTTCACAGCTCTCTTCATCACACGGGAAACAATGAAGGCAGCTATGAAAACGATGATTATTTTCAAAGGTCTATCAACTGCCCAGCCCACTATTGATGCGAGATTCTTGTTATTTGATGCATTGAAGACCCATTCGCAGATTTGGCCAGGGTCGTTTCCACAAGCATCGATAAGGCTATCTGATTCGATTTCGGTGTTTTGGAGTAACGCTAATAAATGTGAACTCATGCCCAAAGAGTAGAGACTCTTCGCCGCAAGCTCAGTGATGGTCCAAGAAAAAACAAACAAGATAGATTTAGGTTATAAATATATATATTTTTCACATATAATTTATATATAATTCTGTGAATATCATAGGAATAAGGATTTACATGACAACATACCGGATAGGCCAAGTGGCAAATTTGCTTGCTGTAAGTGTGGACACTGTAAGAACGTGGATAGATGAAGGCCGGATCACGGCTACTCGATCTGACGGAGGACATAGGATCATCGACGGGAAAGACCTCGCTCAATTTCTTCAACAAACTGCAGATCTTGAGTCTGATCATGGACAACGCATATCCGCTCGAAATCGTTTCGTCGGCCTAGTAACTAAAGTCGTTCAAGATGGAGTGATGGCCCAAATCGAAATTCAGGCAGGCAGCCATCGCTTTGTTTCGCTTATTTCATCTGAAGCAGCTCAAGAGATGAATCTTGAACAGGGAGTACTTGCTGCAGCGGTCGTTAAGTCAACAAACGTCGTAATCGAGCTTCCTTAGTTTGGCATTGTCGCTATGAAAAAAAGCCATTCTAGTGAACTACCTATCGCATTGGTAGGGGTAATGATTTTTTCTGGACTCATTAGCTTCCTAACAGGGTGCAGTCGTGAGAAAGCAGATATAAGAATAATGGCAGCTGCTTCCCTATCCGATGTTTTTTTGGAGATATCAGAAGCCTTCGAAGCTGAAACAGGATTAAGTACTTCTCTTTACACAGCTGGTAGCGCAACCTTGGCCACCCAAATTACCGAAGGCGCAGAAGCAAATGTAATAGCACTAGCGAATGAACAAACAATGAACCGAATCGTTGATTCCGGACATGTGGAAACCGAATTTCAAATTCAAATTTTCGCAAGTAACCATCTGGCCTTAGTGACACCTTTACAAAACCCTGGATCCATAACCTCATTTTCTGACATCCGAGGAAAAAAACTGGCAGTGTGCTCCCAGGTAGTACCTTGCGGTGCTCTTTCATACGCGTTCGCTGAACAAGAAGACATTCGACTCGACCCAGTGTCAATGGAACCGAACGTCCGGTCTGTTAGAACAAAGGTAGAACTGGGGGAAGTAGATGCCGGCCTGATTTATATATCTGACGTGACTTCCAAGATGAAGGTAATCGATATTCCGGAACTAAAAGACCTCAAAACCATGTACCCCATTGCTGTGCTAAGACCAGCTGAATTAACAGCGAAAAAATTTATGGACTTTGTCCTTTCGCAAAGTGGACAGGCGATCCTTAATAATCACGGGTTTGGGAAATCATATGAAAACTAGAAGACTAGTCATAGTACCTCCTCCTATTGCGATATTTAGCACATTTGCAATGCTGCTTATTCTTTTACCGTTTATTGGGTTAGCACAGAGAACACCTTGGAATTCTTTTCTTTCAATTCTCGGTGAGACCTCAGTTCGAAGTGCTATTTCTTTATCTCTATTAGTCGCAACCGTCTCAGCCTTTATCTGCCTGCTCCTTGGACTACCTCTCGGGTGGATCCTAGCCCGGTCTCATAGCTCCTGGATCAGACTTCTAAGGGCAATAGTGCTCTTACCGATGGTGCTGCCTCCAGTAGCTGGAGGAACTGCTCTTCTATTTGCTTTAGGGCGTCGAGGGTTTGTTGGCCAAAAACTTGATCAATGGTTTGGTTTAACACTCCCATTTACAACAGCAGGAGCAATAGTCGCGGCAACTTTCGTTTCACTCCCCTTCTTTGTTCTTGCAATCGAAGCATCAATAAAAGATGTTGACAGCGACTACGAGGAGAGTGCCATGAGCCTAGGCTCAAGCCCGACACGCACCTTCTTTTCTATAACGATTCCTTTGATAAAAACAGGTCTAATTACTGGACTTACACTTTCATGGGCTCGAGCTTTAGGCGAATTCGGGGCAACAATTACCTTTGCAGGGGATAACCCAGGCAGAACCAGAACACTACCATTAGAACTGTTCGTAGCTTTGGAGAGTGACCCAAATCGGGCTGTGGTGATTGGGATGATTATGGTAACAATCTCACTTGGCGTTCTTATCACCCTACGCGGCAGATGGATAGGGCAAAAGTGAAAGCGCTAGAACTAGACGGGGAAACTGCTTTAGGTTTTAATCAACTCAGCTATAGCCTCCAGGTAGAAAAAGGAGAACATATAGTTGTAATAGGGCAAAACGGCGCAGGGAAATCTGCACTCCTTCGTATACTCGCAGGGCTACTGCCACTTACAAAAGGAACCTTGAAAATTGATAATCAGTTGGTCGATCAGCCAGAAAGCCACACCTTTCTTCCGGCTCACAAACGACCCACCGTCCTTCAACTACAAACAGGTGCAGTTTTTCCACACCTAAACGTAACAAAGAATATCGCCTACCCACTCCGACAGATGAAAGTCGAACCCAAAATAGCTCGGAGTATCATTGAAGAATCAATCGAACGATTTGAACTTTCTGAAATACGTAACCGCCTCCCAAGCACACTTTCAGGAGGTCAACTATCTAGAGTCGCGCTTGCAAGATCTCTTGCAGGTAGCCCCGGTATTCTTTTACTTGATGAGCCCACTTCTTCAATTGATATTGAGGCTTCATCATGGATCGGAGAATTCCTAAAAGGCCTTCAAACAACTCTTGTCCTTGTCTCTCATAATCCAGTAGAAGCTCTTCTGATTGGAAAAAAGATGATAGTCATTGACAATGGAACGGTTATCCAAAGAGGCACACCCGTGGATGTTTCTACCCAACCCGTGAACTCATGGGTAGCAAAATTTCTTAACCTAAACCTTCTCTCAGCTAGCGTAAACGAGTTTGAAGCAAACGTTCACGGGGGAGGCTCACTACGCCTTGCTGAAAAGTGGAATGGAGAAGTCAATATCAGTTTCTCTTCTTCGGCCGTTTCGCTCTATACAGATCCTCCTGATGGGTCACCTCGGAATGTATGGGAAGCTACCGTTAGTGCTCTTCACGCAGATGGTGAAATAGTCCGAGTCGGATTAGCAGGCCCATTCGAAGCCACAGCGATAATCACAAAAGAATCATTGCATCACCTTGATCTGCGCCTTGGGTCGAAATGCTGGGCAGCCATCAAAGCAAATGAACTTAATGTCATCCCTAAGCGAACTTTACGCTAAAAAGTATGTATGGAAAATTTCGCTACTGCTGACCTTCTTGATCAATTTCCTGAAACCGAAGTTCTTCTCCCAGGCCTTTCTACTTTCGGGGGAAAGCCATGTTTCTATGGACAAGCTCAAACGGTTACAGCTCCAGAAGATAATTCATTTGTTCGTAAAGCTTTAGAGGGACCAGGAGAAAACCGAGTACTGGTGGTTGACGGTGGAGGATCTACCCTTTGCGCCCTTTTGGGGGATCAACTTGCACAACTAGCTTTCGACAATCAATGGGCAGCCGTTATTGTCCATGGCTATATTCGGGATTCGCAAGTAATTGCAGACATACCGATCGGTGTAAGGGCACTTGGAACAATTCCTAGACGAAGCATCAAACGAAATAAAGGCTCCATTGGAGAACCTGTTCATTTTTTGGGAGTCACCATAAACCCTGGATTATGGGTCTATGCAGACTCAGATGGGGTTATCATTTCTAAACCAAATCTACTTCTATAAAATTTCTTAAAAAATATTTCAATAACTATTGACATAGGTGTAGTTACAAGGGTGTAATTAGTATCTGGCAAGTTTCTTAAAGAAACGATGAATGTCAGAGCCGTGACTACGAAGCAACCAAAGAATTTGTTGCAGGTGTCTCGGTAATCAGGGCCCAAAGAAATTCCGGGCTAAAGCTGGGGGATATTTAGGAGAACAACAAGTGGCACTTTCTGAACCATCTGTAGATACTGAAACAGAAAAAATACAAAACGAAGAAGAAGCGGAACAAACCATAACTGAAGTTCCGAATCTTGCAGAAAGCCCTCCAAGCCTCGCTTCTACTGTTGATGGGATTGAGTCCAATCTCAGCATGCGTGTTAAAAAACGAAATGGCGACTTAGAAGAAGTAGACGTAAATAAAATTGTGAATGCGGTAGCACGTTGCGCCGAAGGCCTACCTGGGGTCGACCCGATGCGAGTTGCTACAAGAACTATCTCCGCTCTCGCAGATGGAGCGACTACACGCGAGCTAGACGAACTGTCAATACGAACTGCTGCAGGCCTCATTGTCGAAGAACCTCGATACTCCCGTTTAGCCGGTCGCCTTCTTTCGACCTATATAGATAAAGAGGTTAGAAATCAAAACATTCCATGGTTCACAGAATCAGTCTCACGCGGACATGAACTTGGGGTAATTGGTGACAGCGCTCTAGCTTTCGTATTGGAACACGCATCAACACTCAACGCTGCTGTTGACTCGAGCAGGGATCAAAATTTTGAGTTCTTCGGCCTGCGAACAGTTTACGATAGGTACTTACTTCGCCACCCTGAAACAAGGGAAGTTATTGAAACTCCACAGTATTTTTTCCTCCGAGTTGCATGTGGCCTTTCACAAAACGTAGAAGAAGCAGTTGGGTTCTATGATCTTATGTCCTCTTTGGCATACCTTCCTTCCAGCCCCACGCTATTTAATTCTGGAACGACCCATCAGCAACTATCAAGTTGTTACCTTCTCGACTCCCCAGAGGATTCCTTGGAAGGCATCTACAAGAGGTACACGGATATTGCTCAACTTTCAAAGTTCGCCGGTGTTATCGGAGTAGCATGGCACCGAATCAGGAGTCAAGGAAGCCTGATACAAGGAACCAACGGTCTGTCTAACGGGATAGTACCTTGGCTAAAAACACTTGATAGTTCAGTCGCCGCAGTGAATCAAGGAGGAAGGCGAAAGGGAGCTGCATGCATTTATCTAGAGACTTGGCATGATGACGTTGAAGACTTCCTCGAGTTAAGGGACAATACAGGTGATCATGCTCGAAGGACCCATAATCTCAATATTGCGAACTGGGTTCCTGACCTCTTCATGACGCGGGTAGAAAACGACTGGCAATGGAGCCTATTCGACCCTAAGAAAGTTCCCCACCTCACTGACCTTTTCGGAGATGAATTCGAGAAAGCATACATAGAGGCTGAAGAGGCAGAACTATATGAGAGGCAAATTCCCGCTCGAGATCTCTATACAAAAATGATGCGGACTCTTGCCCAAACCGGAAATGGGTGGATGACATTTAAAGATGCATCAAACCTCAAATGCAACCAAACCGGAAATGAAGTTAAGACAGCGGATAAAGAAGAACCTGCAAGAGTGGTCCACCTATCAAATCTGTGTACAGAAATCATTGAGGTAACAAACCAGTCTGAAACAGCTGTTTGTAATCTTGGGTCTGTAAACCTCGGATCTTTTGTAACCCAAAATGACGAAATGAATTTTAATTATGAGCAGCTTGGAGAGACAGTTCGTCAGGTCGTACCATTTCTTGACCGGGTCATCGATATCAACTTCTACCCGATAGGTGAAGCCAGCACGTCTAATAATCAATGGCGTCCTGTCGGACTTGGGCTCATGGGGCTTCAAGATGTGTTTTTCAAAATGGGCGTAGCTTTCGATTCAGAAACTGCAAGAGAAGTATCAAAAAGAATTAGCGAAGAAATATATTTCAATGCGCTCTGGGCTTCAACTGAGCTTGCAGAAGTAAGCGGACCTCATGACACGTTCCCGCTAACAAGGGCTGCAAAGGGTGACCTCCAGTTCGATTTATGGGGGATAGAGCCTACTGACCCTGAACGGTGGCAAACGCTCCGAGACCGTATAGAGAAGTATGGATTACGCAACTCCCTGATGATCGCTATTGCTCCAACGGCGACCATAGCTTCCATAGCTGGATGCTATGAGTGCATTGAACCGCAGGTTTCTAATTTGTTTAAGCGCGAAACACTATCTGGTGAATTCATGCAAATTAATAAATACCTAGTTAAAGAACTTCAAGCCAGAGGACTATGGGATGAAGAAATGCGTAAAGACCTCATACTCAATGAAGGCTCGGTTCAAGATGTCGACAGAATCCCAGATGACCTAAAAGAGGTATATAGAACAGCTTGGGAAATACCGATGAAATCTTTAATAGAAATGGCAGCTGATAGAGGAGCTTTTATCGATCAAAGTCAATCATTGAATTTATTCATGGAATCCCCAACGATAGGAAAATTAAGTTCAATGTACATGTACGCATGGAAACAAGGTATAAAAACTACCTACTACCTCCGATCAAGGCCTGCAACAAGAATCAACCAAACAACAGTAAGTACAAAACCAGAAACTCCACCAGATGGAGAAGCTCAGGGGTTCAAGAATGAGGAAGAGCTCGCTTGTTCCCTAGAGAACCCTGAATCCTGCGATTCATGTCAATAACGAAAGGAGAAACCCATGGCTCTAGCAGAAGATAACTCTGTCCCACTCACCCCCGAACCAGAGATTCCTAATACTGTAGAAGAACCTTCCCAGCTATTACCCTCAAGGCCAGAAAATATTCTTGACCCTGGTTTTAATCTCACTCTTCGACCTATGAAATACCCGCAGTTCTTTGAAATGTACAAAGATGCAATCAAGAACACATGGACCGTTGATGAAATAGACTTCTCAGATGACTTGGTAGATCTTCGGAATATGCTGCCAGCAGAAAAACACCTCATCAATCGCCTTGTAGCATTCTTCGCAACTGGAGATTCGATAGTGGCTAACAATCTTGTTCTTAACCTCTATCGGCACATAAACGCCCCAGAAGCGCGAATGTATTTAAGTAGGCAGCTCTATGAAGAAGCCCTCCATGTGCAGTTCTACCTGACTTTGCTTGATAACTACATTCCTGACATAAAGGAAAGAGAGCAGGCATTTGCAGCTATAGAAAATATTCCCTCTATTAAACAGAAAGGCGACTTCTGCTTTAAATGGATGGGAACAATGGAAGACCTTGAAGAAGTAAGGACTGAAGAGGATCAGCGAACTTTCCTTCTAAACCTTATTTGCTTTGCTGCCTGTATCGAGGGCTTATTCTTCTTTGCAGCATTCGCCTACGTATATTTCCTAAGGAGTAAAGGCTTATTAAACGGGCTTGCGGCCGGAACTAATTGGGTTTTCAGAGATGAAAGCTGCCATATGAATTTTGCTTTCGAAGTAGTGAATACCGCCCGTAAACAGCAACCAGAACTATGGACGCCTGAACTTATGGAAGATATCCGAAACATGCTCCAAGAAGCTGTCGAATGCGAAATGAAGTTCGCAGAAGATGTATTGGGTGGCGGAGTTAATGGGATGAGCCTGAAAGATACAAGAGAATATCTTCAATTTGTCGCTGACCAACGTTTAATGCAACTTGGACTTGAGCCTATATACCGCTCAAAAAACCCATTTGACTTTATGGCTCTCCAAGACGTTCAAGAGCTTACTAATTTCTTTGAGAAAACCGTTACGTCTTATCAAGTAGGCGTCGAAGGAGACGTCGCTTTCGACGAGGATTTCTAACAGTTCTCCAGTCCCCCAACTGGATCAGACAAGCCCGGCGCCTTTGGCGCCGGGCTTGGATATTCTAGACCTCTTCTTTATTCCATTTCGTTAAATGCAGATAGAACTCTGTCTGCAGCACCAACGGGGGTCATAGAGCCATCGTTTACGTGTTTTTCTAAATCTCCTATGGTTGCAGCAATTTTTGGATCCTCGCGCATTCGATAGATAAGACGGTCTTCAATCAAGGCCCACATCCATCTAACTTTCTGACCTGACCTACGAGATTCCCAATCACCAGAGGCAATCATTAAAGCGCGGTGTTCAGAAATTTTCTCCCAGATAGCTTCTACTCCCTGACCCGTCAATCCGGAACTAGTCATTACCGGAGGGGTCCAATTGGGATTCGTGGGAGTTAACAATTCTGTAGCTGATTGATATTCTCTGGCTGCTTGACGAGCTCTTAATTCATTCTCCCCATCGGCTTTATTGACCACAAGTAAATCAGCTATTTCTAATACTCCCTTCTTGATGCCTTGAAGGGCATCACCGGCCCCAGCTATTAGAAGAACAAGAAAAAAATCAACCATATCAGCGACAAGGGACTCACTTTGACCAACCCCAACTGTTTCAACTAGAACGACATCGAATCCGGCTGCTTCTAGAACAACTATAGTTTCCCTAGTTCTTTGGGTTACGCCCCCCAAAAGTCCAGAAGCAGGAGAGGGACGAATAAAGGCTTCTTTGTTGGACGAAAGACGATCCATACGGGTTTTATCTCCAAGAATAGAACCCCCAGAAATTGAACTTGATGGGTCAACGGCTAGAACAGCAACACGGTGACCTCTTTCCGTAAGTAGTGTTCCTAGTTCATCTATAAAAGTACTCTTTCCCACGCCCGGAGCTCCGGTAACTCCAATTCGGCTTGATGAGCCAGAATGAGGCAACAGCGTTTCGAGCAATCTCCCAGCATGACCGAAGTCATCTTTGTTTCGACTCTCAACAAGAGTTATTGCTTTACCAATCCATGTTCTGTCTCCAGCTAGAACTCCGGCAACTATCAAGTCAAGTTCAGATGCTTCCACTTCATAAACCTATCTTCTCAAGTAGCTCCAAAGCCGCATCGGCAATAACTGTACCGGGGGGGTAAATTGCTGCAGCACCAGCGTCATATAGCTCTTCGTGGTCTTGAGGAGGAATCACTCCACCAACGACAATGAGAATGTCACCACGCCCTAAATCTTCCAAGGCTGATTTCAACTCAGGAATTAATGACAAATGACCTGCAGCTAATGATGAAACTCCCAATACATGAACATCTGCTTCCACTGCCTGCTGCGCAGCCTCTGCTGGAGTTTGGAAAAGTGGCCCAACATCAACATCAAAGCCCAAATCTGCAAATGCTGTAGAAATAACTTTTTGACCTCGGTCATGTCCATCTTGTCCGACTTTAGCAACAAGTATTCTCGGCCTCCTTCCATGTTTTTGGTCAAACGCTTCAGTTGCTTCCCTTACTTTTTCTATCACTTCGCTGTTCTCCCCTACTTCACTTTTATAGACTCCAGAAATAATCCGGATTTGCGACCTGTGTCGTCCATAGACCTTCTCCAATGCTTCACTTATCTCTCCCACGGTTGCATGTTGTCGCGCAGCATTAATTGAGAGTTCCAGCAAATTACCTATACCCTTTTCAGCTGCGTTAGTTAATCTCTCCAAGGCATCTTGACATCTGGTTTCCTCGCGTTCCTCTTTTAGCAGTTTAAGTTTTTCAATCTGAGCTAAGCGAACACCAGCATTGTCAACTTTGAGAAGGTCGATTTGTTCTTCATCTTCGAGGCGAAACTTGTTTACACCGATGACAGGCTGAACACCAGAATCAATTCGAGCTTGTGTTCGAGCAGCTGCCTCTTCGATACGAAGCTTAGGAATTCCCAATTCGATAGCTGTCGCCATTCCACCTGCCTCTTCTATTTCCTGAATATGACCCCATGCTCGGCTAGCCAGGTCGTGTGTGAGCCTCTCAACGTAGAATGACCCTCCCCATGGATCAACCACACGGCATGTTCCAGATTCATGTTGGAGAAAGAGCTGAGTATTCCTTGCAATTCTCGCACTAAAGTCCGATGGTAATGCAAGAGCTTCATCAAATGAATTGGTATGGAGAGACTGTGTATGCCCCTGCGTCGCAGCCATAGCTTCAAGACAGGTTCTAATAACGTTGGTGTATACATCCTGAGCCGCAAGGCTCCATCCTGAAGTTTGGCTATGAGTACGAAGGGAGAGTGACTTGGGGTTCTTGGGCCCGAATTCCTCTATTAGTTTTGACCAAAGTAATCTTCCAGCTCGCAACTTCGCCACTTCCATGAAGAAATTCATACCGATACACCAAAAGAAACTTAACCGCGGTGCAAATTGGTCAATACTGAGGCCTGCATTAAGACCCGCGCGAACATATTCAATACCGTCGGCCAAAGTATAGGCAAGTTCTAAATCAAGAGTCGCACCTGCTTCTTGCATGTGATACCCGGAGATAGAGACTGAATTAAACTTCGGCATTTCCTTCGACGTATATGAAATAATGTCCGAGATAATCTTCATGGAGGGAGCTGGTGGGTATATGAATGTGTTACGAACCATGAACTCTTTAAGAATGTCGTTCTGGATTGTTCCAGCGAGCTGATGGGGATCTACCCCCTGTTCCTCAGCGGCAATCACGTATAGGGCAAGAATTGGAAGTACAGCACCGTTCATAGTCATCGAAACACTCATTTTGTCGAGGGGTATACCGGCGAAGAGTTGACGCATATCGATGATAGAGTCAATAGCTACTCCAGCCATTCCTACATCCCCGCTGACTCTGGGATTATCCGAGTCGTAACCTCGATGGGTTGCTAGATCAAATGCGATAGATAGGCCTTTTTGTCCAGCTTCAAGGTTCCTGCGATAAAAAGCGTTGGATTCCTCGGCAGTAGAAAATCCGGCGTATTGTCTAATCGTCCAAGGTTGATTCACATACATTGAAGGGTACGGCCCCCTAAGAAAGGGTTGGAATCCAGGATACGAATTTGGGAAATCCAGAATGCTTCTGTCTCCTTCAACATACAAAGGAGAGACGGGTATCCCTTCAGGAGTATCCCAAACGAGATTATCTACGTTGAGCCCTGTTTCCGCTTGGTAAGTCTCTTGCCATTCAGAAAGACCTTCTTCCGAAGACCGATCAGGTTGGAACGGGATAGAAGAAAAATCTGGAATCACAATCGAACCATCCAACTGGAAAATATCTGCGTCATCGCTCTTCAAACCCTTCATCTAGGCGGTAAGGCCAAAGTGGCTTTATCTCATCCTCAAAAACAGAGCGATCGAGGAATTTAGGTTGGGTTTCTCTTAATACCTGATTCCCTTCATCAAATATAAATTGATTTACTCCGACTACGACTTGGTTTCCATCGGCAATCCTTTTCAGGATCTCAGACTTCATTTCAAGAACGTCGTCTTGTAAATTTCCGGCCTTAAGCTCTTCTATTATTCCACCGTTACTTTCGATACGTTGAAATCTCTCCCAGGCCAGCTCAGAAAGTTGATCAGTTAAAGATTCGATGTACCATGAGCCTCCAGCAGGGTCAATAACGCGATGAAGATTTGCCTCTTCCATCAAAACAAGATGCGTGTTACGAGCAAGCCGTAATCCAAGATCATTTGGAATGCCTATAGCACTATCAAAAGGGTCGATAGTAATTAAGTCTGCACCACCTACAGCTGCAGCAAAGCACCCAACAGTAGTTCGAAGGATATTGACCCATGGATCAATTCTCGTGATCATAGAAGACGAAGTTGAAGCCTGTATTCTTGCCGGAGTTTCCTCCAGACCGCATGAATTTCCGATGTATCCCCATAACTCTCGAAGAGCGCGGATTTTTGCTATGTCGAGGAATTGATCCGAACCTACGGTCGCTCCTAAAAGAATCTGGTGGAAAGCATCTTCAATAGTTAGGCCGGCATCAGTCAAAGTTCGGAGATAAGTGACACCTGTCGAGATAATTGTAGCTATCTCTGTTACTGGGTCAGCTCCTGCATTAGCGTATATCGTTCCGTCAATTCGAACTGTTGTGACGTTCTTAAATGATTGTGAAACGTTATTAGCTAGGAGGCCAACCTGGCTAAGGGATGACTCTATTCCACCTTTAACTCCACCATGTGAGGCTAGGGCTCCTATCGGGTCACAACTTAAATCAGAGAGAAGTGCCTGTTCGCTTACATCCGAACTCTCAGCATAAGAAAGAAACTTTCTAGCAGTTTCAACATTGTCGTCGGGGCCGATAGGTGCAATAGCAGCAACTTCCAGCAAAACACCTGATAGCGCAGTAGCGAGATCGTTCTCTTGTACATCGTCTACTATCAGCTCGATGCTATTCACGCCTCTTTCTAGGTCTTCTAAAATTGATTTGTTGGTTTTCTTTGGATCCGTCAGCCAATGTTTTTGACGAATTTCCCACCCATTGGTTAGTCCAGAAATATTTGAGGCGCGTCGATTTACCCCAGTACCGGGAAGTGACCCTCCCCTAGAAGAATTAGACCTAGCAGGAGGAAAGTCACTTGTATAAAGAGGTTCTATGCGAATACCCCCGAGAAGTTCACTCACCAAAACTTGATCGAAATCGTTATCTCCTAGAACTTTCTCGACAGCTTCTAACCAGTCTTTACGTGAGACCAGCCCTTCGTTGTCAACGAAATCCATAACACCTTCATCCATGCTTTAACAATAGGCGATTGTATCCCATCCAGTGGTGTGTTTATGAAGTTAGTCATGCCTCAAAGTACTACCAAAAGTACTTCCTTGGAGTTCTGTGACTTGCATCACAAGTGACACAAGACACGCATATTTCCAAAGCTATTCCAAAAAAAATAGTCCACAATAAAGAGTAGGACGTTATTCAGAACGTAAGAGATATAGAAAGAAAAACTCATGTTTAAAAAAGAACCCCATTACCTTCAATACCGTGAATTTGCGTTCGCTGACAGTGCAAGTGTCTCCGAACTTGAAATCCTAAGCAGACTAAGCACAAGAATCGACGTGAAAGAAGGAAGCGTACTTATGCGAGAAGGAGCTTTCGGAAATGAAGTTCTCCTCCTAGTAAAAGGCCAACTCCTCGTAGAACGCGACGGAGAGCTAATAGCCTCTGCCTCCCCTGGAGCCGTAGTGGGAGAACGAGCAGTGATTCTTAACGAGCCGCGCGGAGCAACTGTACGAGTTGCAAAAGATTCGACAATATTGGCAATGACCAGAAGCGAATTCAACACCCTTCTCGCAGAGTGCCCAAGTATCGCCCGAAACATCCTTGAAGAAGCTCTAAGCCGAGCCGCAAGCTAGCATAGATAATCCTGACTGTTAACCAATAACTGAAGCAGTCTTGTTTAGCAAAAATGAATCACCCTTTTTCGTTGAGGAAAACGCTTCTTAGAACACGGGCTTTGTCGATGAAGTTCCTGAATGCCCTGGAGGGCTTTCTTTGGAAAACAAGCAGAAACGTCCTTAATTTTGGCTTAGGCAGAAGAATCAACTTCACTGCTATCAAAAAAATTAGCGTTCCAAATATCGGCGCCCAAATCTTCCTGAACATCGCTGGAGGCGCGTTGATTTCAGTTGGGGCAACAATGATCATCTTGGCTGACATCGGTGCCACAACAACAGATGTGCTCCTAACCGGTATTAGCCATCAGACTGGGCTCTCCATTGCTGCGGCTTCATTTGGATTATTAACTATTCTTCTAATCCTATTAATATGCGTACGAGCGAAGGTAGGAGTTGGGACTATAGTCATACCTCTTGCAGTATCAACTACATTTATCTACTCCTTTAGTCTTATTCCAAATCCGCACAACTTTGGGGCTCAGTTGATTTACTTCCTAACAGGACTCTTTGTAATATCTTTAGGTGTTGGAATTGGAGCAAGTGCCGGAATAGGCATGGGAGCGTATGAATCTATTTGCCATCGAATCGCAGAAGTAAGAGATTGGCATCCACAAATTGTCCGTCTTTTGTGGGAGTTTATTATTCTATCCATCGGGATATCGCTCGGCGGAGCTTTCGGAATTGGTACTCTCATTGCAGCTGTAGCAACTGGCTGGATTCTTAAGTACATGAATTCAGCTATCGGTGATTACCTCCTCGGCCGACGTATAAGAACTAACTGTGAAACCCCATTAGCTAAAGGCTATGAATATGCCCAGTCAAAAAACTAGTCAACCAGCATCAACAAACCTCATTAATATAAGTGAACCTGGGTCCATCCCATATGTTGATATCCCCACATCAAATTTCGGAGAGATTCTTGCTGCAAGTCAGGACGTAGCTAAAAAAGGGTGGGTTGTAATGACTCCAGCTGGACCGCTAGTCGTCGGCTACAAACAGATAAAGAGTATCTTGAGAAATCCTGAATGGATATCTCTGCTATCTAGCTTCTCAATGCTCGATCAGATGCAAGAAGGCGGACCGGACTTAAATAAGATGCTTGAACAAGCTCAGAAAATAGTACCCGAAGTACCTTCAACAGTTCGGATGAGACCAAACGTGCTATCAGTCGAAGGAGAAGATCACAAACGTCTTAGAAGACTGGTCAACTCGTCGTTTACTTCTGGAAATACGAATCGACATAGAAAATTCATGCGTGATCATGCCACGAATCTCCTTAATCACATAAAGGAAAGGGGTGAAGCGGAAATGGTCTCTGAGTTCTGCCGACCTTATCCTGTTCCAGTTATCTGCAGAATCCTCGGAGTTAATGACGCCGACTGGAAATTATTTGATGAGTGGGCTGACATCATATTTTCTGCCCTAGACGCAGACGTCGAATCAGTAATCGGACGTCTGGGTGAGATAACGCAAGCTCAAAGAGAATTAGATGCATACGTGCAAGACCTAATTTTGAAGCGATCTGTGAAACCCGAAGATGACTTGCTGTCCGATCTGGTCCAAAGTCACTATAACGAAGACAAGCTTTCACACGATGAGCTGAGCGCCATGGTCGAAGCGATATTACTTGCTGGGACTGATACAACTAGAAATCAACTCGGAGCTATCTTGGCAGTTTTAGCTGACCATCCCGATCAATACGAGGCATTACGACAGGACCCTACCCTTATCGGAGCTGCCGTTGAAGAGTCACTGAGGTACATAAGCGCAGTGAGGACGACCGGCCGACTTGCAACAACTGACCAGATTATTGACGGAATCCTTTTCCCAGCTGGTTCAACAGTTTTACTTGGACTTCATGCTGGAGGCCTCTCAGAAGCAGAAAGTCAGGGATACGAGTTCAATATTTTAAGAGAAAGCGGCTGCCCGCATCTAGCCTTTGGGTCAGGTGCCCATCATTGCCTAGGGGCCTCATTAGCCCGAGCTGAACTACAAGAGGCGCTTAGCGCATTTGTCGAGATGGTTCCTGCATATGAATTAATATCTCCAATCACATGGAAGCCTCTCTCTATGGGCATATGGGGACCTGCAAAACTTGAAATTCGAATCTTAGAGGACCCAAATTCTAAAGAAATTTCATCGCTAAGTGAAACTTTCGGCTCAACTCGCAAACAACCCATTGGGAATAACGAAATAACATACAGCTCCGAAATAGATAACTGGGTTCGTGATGCAGCAGAATCAAGAAAAGCTCTCAGGAGTTCTATACCTAGTCTTATCCGAAAACCGAAATTTCCCCCTCTTGGGCGTTTACTGATCACGGTATTGAGGTTCGGTAGGGCTTATATCGGCTGGAAACTCAAATCTAAAAAAGATAATCCAGAAACCCGAAATAAACTACTATATGAACGACTAAGAAAAGCCGCTGAACTTCAAGGCCCAACTTATGTGAAGTTAGCACAGCTAATCTCTGCTGCCGAAGGAGTGTTCCCCGACGCCCTAGTTGCCGAATGCAAAAAATGTCGAGATCAGGTCTCACCTGAACCATGGAAGAAAATTACAAAAGTCCTTGAACAAGAATTAGGTCCTGCTCTTCAAGAGATCTCCGACCTAGATCAAATACCAATTGCTTCAGCTTCCATAGCTCAAGTACACGAAGCAAAGCTAGATGATGGTACGAATATAGTGATCAAAATACAGAGGCCAGGAATTAGAAGAAAAGTTACTAATGACTTAAAAGTTATGGCTTGGGTTGCTCCCAAACTAGTTGGTAAGATCCCTGTTGCAGCATTAGCTAATCCTCCAGCTCTCGTTGAATTATTTGCAGAAACAATATGTGAGGAACTTGATTTTAGACTAGAGGTAGCAAACTTATTTGAAATTAAGAGAGTCCTATCCGGTAGCCAAAAACAGAAATGGGAAATCCCCGAGCCTGAACTTAACTTCGTTACTGAGAGAATTATTGTAATGAGTAAGATCTCCGGATGTTCATTGGGTGATGCAATCGTCACAGGCATCGAACCCGAAAAGACTTCAGCGATATTTCGACAAATGGTCGAAGGGCTTCTTGAAGGAGCAGTTATTCATGGAGTTTTTCACGGAGATTTCCATGCTGGAAATGTCTTCTTGAGCCCATCTGGAGAGATCGGTCTCGTAGATTTTGGAATCACAGGGCGTCTTGAAGGAGAACGGCGCTTAGCGTTTCTTCGCTATGTTGTAGGGTTAATGACAGGAGATGTTGAGTCACAAGTTGTCGGAATTAAAGACCTTGGCGCTTTCCCAGCAGATTCTGACATCGGATTGATCATCTCAGAATTTCAACTAGAACGAAACGACTTTGACCCGCTTGACCTATCTGAAGAAGAATTTATCAACGAGTTTCGAAACTTAATAAAAGGTCTACTTGCAGAAGGAGCAAGAATTCCTAAAGAGCTAATGCTGTTTGTAAAGAACTTTGCTTACCTTTCCTCAGTCATGCAAGAATTAGACCCTGAGATGGATCTATTGCAGGAGTTTCTCGAAGTAGCATCATCATTTTTCGGAAAAAATGGAGTTCGGGTAGCTACTGAAATTGGATTCTCATTAGGTACTGACGACGTATCAGATGCTACATTCCGACGAGTAGCAGGAATCCGAGATACCGTCTCTACACTCACTTGGAAAGAGTTAGGAGAACGAAGGAGCTCCCTTCTGGAAAGAATGGATAAAAAATCCATTAAAAAAATAATTGATTAGGTTATGCTCATAACCTAACTTAGCTGCAGCCAGCTGATTGTTCTTGTTCCCTTCACCGGAGTAAATATGAATACTTTTGAAAAACCAATTGTTGAAGCCACACCAGCGGCCCCTCCAAAAGACCTTCTAATCGAAGACCTCCATATCGGTGATGGCCCAGAGTGTTCTGCAGGACAACTTATCAGCGTGGACTATGTCGGAGTCTCATTGTCCGACTCCACGGAGTTTGACTCATCTTGGTCGCGAAATGAGGTATTTACTTTCCAGCTAGGAGTCGGGCAAGTTATAGAAGGATGGGACAAAGGATGTGCAGGAATGAAAGTCGGCGGAAGAAGAAGGTTAGTGATTCCACCGGACCAAGCTTACGGCGAGCAAGGAGCCGGAGGGGTAATTGGGCCAAATGAAACACTTATATTCGTCGTTGACCTTCGCAGCATAGGCTAGTGGGAGAACTAATGGACGATAAAGAACTTTATGAGAAAGTTGCCGTAGTAACAGGCTCAAGCAGAGGCATTGGAAGAGGCATTGCCGTTGGACTAGGAGAACAGGGAGCGACCGTATATATAACTGGAAGATCTTCAGGGAGCGGTCCGTTAACTATTCATGAAACAGCTGAACTCGTAAATACCGCAGGAGGCACTGGAATACCTGTAGAAGTTGACCTAGCACACGACAATCAGATCGAAGCACTATATGATCAGATCCGCGAAAATCATGGCCGTCTTGATATTCATGTAAATAACGCATTTAAGATTCCCAACCCACCTGTATGGGGTGGGAAATTTTGGGAACACCCTATAGGAATCTGGGATGATCAGGTAGGCATCGGATTAAGATCTGCATATGTTGCTAGCGTATACGCCACTCGATTAATGATGGAACAATCAGACTCGCTCCGGTTTATGGTAAATATCTCTTCCAGCGGTTCAGAACGCTATGCATTGAGTGCAAGTTACGGCATCGCAAAAATGGGAACAGATAGATTAACAAGAGATTTTGCAATTGAAGGAAAAGAAGATGGGCTTTGCGTTATTGGCCTTTGGCCAAGTCAGGTACTAACTGAATTCATCGTTGAAAGCATTGAAAAGGGAGATATCGAGTTAGATGAAGAGAATTCAGAAACACCTCTATATACGGGAAGAGTAATAGCAGCTCTCGCAACTGACCCAAATCGGATTCAAAGGAATGGACAAGTACTCACAACTGCCGAAGTAGCACTTGACTACAATCTATTCGACGAGCGCGGCAAACAACCAAAGGGTAAAAGAAATCCTACTATGTACCGCGAAGTAATCTAACGAAACATTCCTAATGCGACGGCTCAAAGATTACTTTTCTTTATTGTTGCAGAAGACTGATCTGAAGCCTCAACGAGACGTTTAGGCGGGGAATGCTCTCCAGGCTTACGGCTTCTCACGATACATGACTGACTTCCTATTGCACACAATTCTCCATCTATTGACCATATATGGATAACACCATGGCCAAACCCGTTTGAAATGGCATCGACACGAATATCCAAAAGGTACCAATCACTTGGTACAACCTGAATAACTCGCAAAGTATTATCTAGGCTAGTTGAGCCGGCTTGACCATTCTGTGTAAAGCTAATGCCCATAGGAACATAATCGCCTAGGACCGCAAACGATGCAGCTGAAGGTTCAAGTAATTCTGGCATCCTACTCCATACTGCTATTCGACCAGGCTCAAGTTCAGATGGCTTCTTGGCCCCAACTGGCAAAGCCCATCTCTGCTCAATTCGCGAATCCAACGAGTCAGTCACCCCAGAAAATCTCTCACGTAAAGGACAATCATTTGGCTGTTCTACCTCAGGGGGAGAACCATATGTCTTATCTCTAGGGAACGTTCGAGATCCAAGCGCAGCATTCACTGTGATGATCTCAGTACCACCTACATGTCCAACAGCTCTTGCTTGAGTGGTCTTTTGTCCATGAACCGCGAGTGTGACATCAATATCGACAATTGTTTCAACTTGAGCAAATGACAGGTACTGTGCAGTCGCCCATACAAGAGGCCTGCCACTAGTTCCTTCCATTGCTGCGATTGCAGCACCTAAGCCGCTTCCACCAAACATCGCTCTATGCCCAGTAGAAATTCCGCGAGAAACAGGTAAATGCCACCTATGGGGGTTATGCGATGTCTCTAAACCTAACCAGTTTCTTGCGTCCACATCTTTGACAATATCGGAAAGAACGCTCAAGAAACACTAATTAAAGAAACTGCTTATTGAAACCGCCACCCTCTTAGGGTCCTCCATAGGTGCAAAATGGGTCATCTCAGCAAATTCCTCATAAGTTCCATTTGGAAGCGCTTCAGCGATATCAGGTGCTAAAAGTGCTGGCCCTTGTTGATCAGTACTTCCGGCTACTTTCGAAACGACCTTTAAATTCGGAAGGCAATCAAAAAGTCCAGTAGAAGAGTTCTCAAAAACTTGCGCCTCTACTTCTCCGCGACATTTGAGAATAACATCACCATCTTGATGATCAGCAAATCCATAATTTACATATGACCGAAGAGCTTCTTTGTCAACATTTGAGAAAGGCGGCCGGGAAGCATACCTTTCAAATGCGTCTTCACGAGACGGAAACCGTTCGTTTCGTTTTCTTGCCGAAGTCGCAAGATCATTACCCCTAGACAGTTTTTCTGCAAGAGGCCCTGAAGGTATGACTATCGGTTCGAATAGCCACAGTGATTTAAAAACTTCTCCACGGTTCTTCTCCGCTAACAGTAGGCTTGCACCACCCATGCTGTGACCAACGCCGAATATCTCCTTGAACTTAAAGTGATCGACTACCGAAAGGAGATCCTCAGCCATCCCAATCCATTTCATAGACGTACCTTTAGGGGTTTCCGCATCGCCATGACCACGAAAATCTAAAGAGATACAACGAAAATCTTCTAAAAGTAAAGAGCAGATGCTGTCCCAGTATCTGCCATGAAACCCCGTTGCATGGCAGAAAATGATCGGAGGACCATCACCGCCGTAGTCATGGACAGCAATTTGAACACCATCAGTTGAAGGAACCTTAAGGAGCTTCGGATTCATTCAGAAATCCATCCATTCCACATACAACAGATAATACACATGTGAGAAGTCTAGGTGGAATTAACTGCTAGCTGCCGTCCGATGGCGGCGCAATCCAATCACTGGAGTTGTTGGAGCGTAGCCAGCTTCCGCACGCTCTATCTCAGACTCTCCACCCCAGAAACCTAGTTCCCTCTGGTTGCGAGCATAATCTTGGCATTGATGAAGGACATCACATTCTAAGCAGATCTTACGAGCTCGAGTTTCGCGACGATCCCGAGCAGCCGGCCTTTCACCGGGAGGAGGGAAAAAAAGTCGTGACTTACCTAGACAACCCGCGCTTTCCATCCACCACGGACGAATTGACGGGGCTGGTTGAACATCAATAGCTGTCATTAGCTTTTCTCCGAAGTGCTCATTAAACGTAAATCTATGGCCTGAGAGACTATTTGTCACTATCTCGACGATGAATACTTACGATACGTATATCACTAAAATTGATACCCGAATTACCGCTAAGATTGGGCGTCTACGGCAACCTTAATAACCCCCTCATGCCTATTACGAGCTAGATCAAAAGCTTCAGCCGCACCGTCTAACGGAAATCTATCTGTTATCACAGCTCGTCCTAATTCAGGCGATGCAGCCATCACTGACATAGCTACTTCAAAGTCTCTCTGTCCCGTAGTGTGCCCATAAGTAATAGAGGGAATAAGCGAAACCTCCTTCATCCCCATCGCCAATGCAGGGATCTCAACGGGATCCCAATAAGTAGAGGGAATGCCGACAACTCCACCCTTCTGACACTTTTCAATAGCCCAGGAAAGAGCGCTGCTAGTACCTGCAGCTTCGATAACAATGCTTGCGGGTTGATTGGAGGGCTCAATTGCACCCAGCCGACTTCCTGCCTCAAGTTGATGCGAGTGGCGAGATTCAAGTTCGACGGTAGCCCCCAGATACTTAGCTACCGCAACGCAGCAAAGCCCAATAGTTCCCGCCCCGATAACACAAACTCTATCTCCCTTAGTAACTCCGGCCCTTCCCAAGCTTCTAACTGCCACTGCCAACGGCTCGACTAGGAAAGCATCTTCGACAGGTACTCGGGTATCTAAAGGTATGAGAAATCTCTCTGGAACAACGATTCTCTCAGCCATTCCCCCATTGATCCCAATACCAAATGTATTAGGAAGAGATTCATGACAATATGGTTCCTCCCCTTCTGCACAGTGTTTACATTCTCCACAAGACAACATTGGTTCAATAGCAACCTGCGTTCCATCCCTCGTAACCCCGGCAATTTCATGACCTGGGATCACAGACATCATCCCAGCGTCAATCAAATGCAAATCAGATCCGCATATCCCCACCGAGCACACATCGACAATGATGCCATTTCCACTCGGCTCACTTACATTGTCGACACTAATAACTCCATTATTAACCTGAACAGCTTTCATCCATCTAGTCTGTCGCAACGAATAGCAAAAGTCGACTAGCATTACCCGTACTCTTCTGGAAAATTAGGGGCACTCTAAGAAATTGAGGCATGGCGTCCGAATAGAGAAAAAAACCGCCAAACTATTTATGTGGATGATTTAAGCGGAAATTTTAAATTCATCATGAGACAAGACTGGGGCCACGAGAGCGACGTCACTTCAGGCTATTACGGCTCGATTCTTGACGAACTTCCGCAAACCACCGAGGAGATCCAGCAGGTTTACCACCCGCTAGTCCAGAAAATTCTATTATTAATGCGCAAACAGCCTCAGCCAGCACCATCAAACAGGGGTCAGTCAGGGGCACTACCTTTCATCCTAGGTATAACCGGAGGGGTGTCAGTAGGTAAATCCTCCGTTGCGAATACTCTTAAAGAACTTCTTCTAGCCCAGGAAAGGGAACTTTCTGTTGAAGTACTATCGACCGATGGTTTTCTCTTTACAAACCAAAAACTTTTAGAGCTGGGAATAATGCACCGCAAAGGCTTTCCTGAAAGTTTTGACTACTCAGGTATTGTTCATTTTTTAATATCGTTAAAGACCTCATCTAAAAAACAGAGCGTACCTACCTATTCCCATACAACATACGATGTAACCGGTGACAAAAGAATAATTGAAAATCCAGACGTACTTATACTTGAAGGCCTCAACCTCCTCCAAAGCGACCCAGCGGCAATAAATAGAGAGAACCCAGCTATAAGAGATTTTTTAGACATGTGCATCTACCTGAGCGCAGATGAGCAAGATATCGAGGACTGGTATGTTTCACGTTTTCTGAACCTATGTGATAAAGCAAAGCAAAATAAGAATTCATTCTTTAATCGGTATTCTCAGCTCTCGGAAGAAGAAGCTCGAGAAGAAGCAAAGATGATATGGAATTTGATTAACTCCCCCAACCTTAAAGAGAATATTGCGCCATTAAAAAACCTGGCAGATGTAGTCCTCTTCAAGGCAAAAGACCATTCCATTTGGAAGCTAGCTTTTAAGGAAGACTAAGTTCTGCGAAAATGTGACTTCTCGTAAGAAAAAAACTAGACACAAAGTATGATGAGTGCAACATTGAGGAGCAGCCATGCCTATAAACCTTGACGCTATTGGAATAGAAAGTGAACCTTACGAAAGTTCTTGGGATTCAAAAGATTGTCTTCTGTACAGCCTTGGAGTTGGGGCGGGAGCAAGCGACCCTACAGGGTTTGAACTCGAATTTACGACTGAAAACACCAACGACGTGACCCAGCAGGCTCTTCCGACAATGTGTGTCGTTCTCGGCGCTACTGGAAGAGGGGGGCCGCTTAGTAACATCGGAGAAGTTGACTATTCAAAGATGGTTCATGGCGAGCAAGAAATAGTCCTTCACAAGCCATTACCCACAAACGCAACAGTTCTCTCAACCAGCAAGATTGCAAACATCTATGACAAAGAAAAAGCAGCTCTGGTTATTCTTGAAACGACTGCAGTTGACAGCAGCGATGGTGAAAAGATGTTTACAAACATAAGTAAGTTGTTTTTTCGTGGTGAAGGAGGATGGGGGGGAGATCGCGGGCCGAGCGAAAAATTTGAGTTTCCAGATCGAGATGCTGATCACGTAGTCAAATATTCTACAAGAACTGATCAGGCCCTTCTATACCGGCTGAATGGTGATAGGAACCCATTACACTCTGACCCATCATTTGCCGCCCTTGGAGGGTTTCCAAAGCCAATTCTGCACGGATTATGCACATATGGATTTACAGGGAGAGCGCTACTTCACGCAGTCTGCGGTAGCAAACCTGAAAAATTCCACTCAATGGCCGGTCGATTTAGCTCTCCGGTCATGCCAGGTGAAGACTTAGAGGTTCATATGTGGACTGATGAAGGGCAAGCAAAATTTAGAACATTTGCATCCGACAGAGTCGTTTTAGATAACGGCTTAATGACTTGTGCGTAATTTACTATGACGCCACGCAACCCATTCATTATTCAACTACCGGAGAAAGAATCGACTCTCCCTGGTCGTGAAAATCCAATTATGACGCCTGAACTTCACTACNTCCTCGGAACATCTATCGGGCCCCCATTTCCAGAGGAAGAGGAACAGGCTGTTTTTGGTCTTGGTTGTTTCTGGGGCGCTGAACGAGCCTTTTGGCAGCTGAGCGGTGTTAGAAGTACCGCAGTCGGATATGCAGGGGGGCACACCCCGAATCCAACTTACCAAGAGGTATGTTCAGGGATGACAGGCCATAACGAAGTGGTTCTTGTTATATTTGATCCTCTAACTATCTCATATCCAGAACTTCTCAAAGTCTTCTGGGAAAGCCATGACCCAACTCAAGGAATGCGGCAAGGAAACGACGTAGGAACCCAATACCGAAGCGGGATTTATTGGAGTAATGAGAATCAATTCTACGAAGCATCTGAATCTCAGAAGAGGTACCAAANCGAACTAACGAGTGCTNGATTTGGGAAAATTACAACCGAGCTGGTGCAACTAGATAGCTTCTATTACGCCGAAGATTATCATCAGCAATACTTAGGAAAAAACCCTAACGGGTATTGCGGCCTTGGTGGAGTAGGTTTGGAGTGTCCTCTGTAGTAGCTGCCCGATTTAGTTGACCCTAAATTCTATTCTTCTATTCGCTGCTCTATCCTCCGCCGTTTCTTCTGGGTCAACTTTTAGCCTCGCCTCCCCATAGCCAACAGCAGAGATCCTCTCAGGTTCAACCCCTTGGGAAATGAGGAAATCCCGAACAGTATCAGCACGATTTTGACTTAGAGTAAGGTTAACCTCGTCTCCCCCATCCGTATCGGTATGTCCTTGAATCTCTAGGTTGCCTTCAGGGTTGTTAATAAGAATCGTTGCAATCTGTTCAAGAATTGGTTCAGAGCTATCAGCAAGGTATGGGCTCCCTACAGCAAAGAGAATGGGATCAAAATAGACAATTTGATTTAATTCAATTTCAGTTTGNATTGTTCCAGGTATCAGTACGGTATCGATTACATGGATGACACCGTCAATTCCTTCGATATCACTGGAAAGCACAGTCCCTCCTGAAACAACAGTTAGACCGTCTTCTGACTGAGCGATAGTAAGAGTTTCGCCTTGGAGCGTGGTCAATTCCATCCCTTCTCCTAGATCTTCTNATTCAAATATCTCGGGCACAACATGAAACTGGAGAATTTCATTCAGTTGTAATAATTCAGCAAATTCCTGTAAGGCAGCTATATCCAAAGCTTCAACAGCTGAATTTGAAGGAGCGAAGACAGTAAACGTTTGGCCCTGAGGCAATAGGCCCTCTAAAACTCCAGCAGCTTCAAAAAAATCGTATACCTGACTCAACTCTGGAGTGTCTCGAATGACCTCAAAGACAGTTCTATCTGAACCTCGAATTATCATTTGATCTGTAACGTTTACTCCCAAGCTCAAAAATTTTGTTAATACTCGGGATCGCTCTTCCTCATCAATTACCTCTCCAGAAATTATTAGTTGCACGACTGCAAACTCAGCTCCGGTTAGAAATTCGAAATCTTCAGAAACATCCCCTTCTGGTACCAACTGTTCGGAAGCAAGAAGAAGAGCTTCGGCTAAAGGCTCAGAATTAACTGTCCCATCCAATGAAATACTTTCAGGCGTATAGGAGATATTGATTATGACGGGTGCATTTTGTGAAAATGTTTCAGCTTCTACTGGAACAAGCGGGATCGGATCCGGGCTTTCTTCCATGGAAACTTCTGTTTCTAAAAACGAAGCCTCAGATGTCTCTACTTTCTCATAATTCTGCCATGCGAGCAGACCAGTTATAGCTGCGACAACACCGAAGGAAAAAACCAGTAGAGCTCGTATTCTGTTAGACCCCATTCAAGTTCCCACCAATCGATACTGACCCAAGTAAAGGCCATGCCCCTTGTTCAGATAATAAACCGGATGACTCGATAGTTTCAGTTTGGTTTGAATCGTTTTCTCCACCATCAGGCCAATACGACTTCACCATCCAAAATAGAAACCCTAGGACCACTAGCCACAAAACCAACTTGCCAAACACTCGTATCCATAGTCGGTCAAATCTAGCTCGGAGTATGGGGTCATTTCCTGTTGCTCCATAATGCGAAATATGGCCAGTCCATTTTAGCCCGTCCCAATATCGGGCTTCATAGCGTCCTGTTGGATCCGGATACCAGCCNGGATCCAGCATAGGCGGAGGAGGAAACTGCGGTCTAGACACTGAACTAGGATACAGCCGGAANAGCTTCTNTTGAGTTCACTGCCAAGAAGTTANCGGTAGNCTNCTNAGCTNAATGGTGTTTTTAAGTTGGNCTAACTTGAATTGTGCTTAGCGNCNTTTCCGATCTACGCTTCAGCCATGACAGATGAAAACCCGGCNGGAATAGATATAGCAAATGTTAGTGAGTGGCTGAAGAGTCGCACTTCCGCCGAGGGACAGCTTCACTTTGAGCTTGTTACCCACGGAAGGTCGAATCTCACCTATGTCGTATCTGACGAGAAAGATGACCGATGGGTACTCCGTCGCCCTCCAACTGGGCACGTTTTAGCTTCAGCACACGACATGGGTCGCGAGCATCGGATTATTTCTGCCTTGCAAGAAACTAGAGTACCTGTCCCCGATGTCATAGGAATGTGTAATGACGAGTCTATTACTGGGGCACCCTTTTTTGTTATGAGTTNTATCGATGGGCACATTGTTAAAGATATCGAAGACAGTAAAGCTTTCTCACCTGATGAGCGAAGGGTTCAAAGTGAATCGCTTGTAGACGTCTTAGCTCAACTTCATGCGATTAACCCTGATGAAATCGGACTTGGGGACTTAGGGAAAAAAGAGGACTACGTCGGTCGACAGCTACGCAGGTGGAAACGACAAGTAGATGAAGGTTCCGATAGGGAGCTTCCACTGTTCAACGAGCTGCATTCAAAATTNGAAATAGGTAAACCTGAACAGATTGGGTCAGGAATAACTCATGGTGACTACCGGCTAGATAACTGCATGATCGGNGCCGATAACAAGGTCGCCGCGGTTCTTGATTGGGAGCTCTGCACTCTGGGTGATGTGCTAGCTGATCTAGGAGGAATGCTCATGTGGTGGGGAAAAAGTGGAAATGAGAATAGCACTATGAATGATCCGCCTACGTTAGCTGACGGGTATCTCACGACGAACGAAGTCATAGAGCGATACGCCCGTGCTAGCAGCAGAGACCTTTCCCACCTCTCCTACTATGTTGCTTTTCAATTCTGGCGCCTAGCAGCAATTATCGAAGGCGTACGGGTAAGGTTCACTGCTGGAGCAATGGGAGACAAAGATATTGGGGATGAACTTCGAGGGTTCAAAGTACGCATCGATGGCCTTTTGGAAGCTTCAGCATCAACCCTTGAAGATATCTAGTTCAAATCTCTGAAGAATTCCTGTAAGTCTTCTATGACAAGGCCAGGCTCTTCTGCTGCTGCAAAATGACCGCCTCGTGGCATAACCGTGTAACGCTGCAAATCACAGTATTCTTCTAAGATCTTTCGAGGTAAGTGAACTACGTCTTTAGGGAAAATGGCGAAAGCTGTTGGAGCTTCGAGTCGAGGCATCCGATCGTGAGCCAAAGGCCATGGCTTTTTGAAATGCTCGTTATAGATCCGCAATGATGACCCAATTGAACCAGTGCACCAGTAAAGCGCCGCTGT
>PBPU01000024.1 GCA_002724825.1 Acidimicrobiaceae bacterium | reverse complement strand
TATGGCAGAGCTCACAATAAATACAGAAGATATAGCATCAGCAATCCGTAAAAACCTTGAAGGTTTTGAACCGGAAGTTGCTTCAGGGCAGGTAGGCCGCGTTGTTGAAGTCGGAGACGGCATCGCACGCATATCCGGACTCCCTAATGCGGCAGTAAATGAGATGCTTCAATTTGACGGGGGCATTATCGGTCTCGCTCTTAATTTAGATGAGGACACAATAGGTGCTGTTATCTTAGGGGAGGCTACAGGTATTGAAGAAGGACAATCGGTGCGTTCTACTGGTGAAATCCTTTCGATGCCAGTAGGTGACGCAATGCTCGGCAGGGTAGTAAATGCTCTCGGAGAGGCCATTGATGGTAAAGGGGCGATTTCCGGAGCTCAATCACGTCGAATGGAAGTCCAAGCTCCCGGTATAACCGGTCGTAAACCAGTCCACGAACCTATGCAAACAGGTATTAAGGCAATTGACTCGTTGATTCCCATAGGGCGAGGCCAACGTGAATTAATTATTGGTGACCGAAAGACAGGAAAAACCACAATCGCCGTCGACACCATAATCAACCAAAAAGGCCTAGGAGTAAAATGTATTTACGTAGCAATAGGCCAAAAAGCATCGACAGTGGCACAAACGGTAGCGACATTAGAAGAATTCGGAGCACTCGACTACACAGTGGTCGTAGTGGCTCCCGCATCTGATCCAGCTCCATTCAAGTACCTCGCGCCATTCGCAGGCTGCGCGATAGGGCAACACTGGATGGACAACGGAGAGCACGCCCTTGTCGTTTACGACGATCTATCTAAGCAAGCAGAAGCATATCGACAGATGGCGCTTCTCCTTAGAAGGCCACCAGGTCGAGAAGCTTATCCTGGAGACGTCTTCTACCTGCATAGTAGACTTCTGGAGCGCTCAGCGAAGCTCAGTGATGACCTAGGCGCAGGTAGTCTCACCGCTCTTCCAGTTATCGAAACAAAAGCTGGTGACGTTTCCGCTTACATACCAACCAATGTAATTTCGATCACTGATGGACAGATCTTCCTCCAAGATGATCTCTTTAAATCGGGCGTAAGGCCTGCTGTGGATGTGGGTATTTCTGTTTCACGTGTTGGTTCTGCTGCCCAAATTAAAGCAATGAAGACAGCAGTTGGAACGCTCAAATCAGACCTACAACAGTTCAGAGAGCTCGAGTCTTTCGCTGCCTTCGGTTCCGACCTTGATGCTGTGTCGCAGGCTCAACTTGATCGAGGCTACCGCCTTACAGAATTACTCAAGCAGGGAATCAACTCGCCAATGAAAGTTGAAGAGCAAGTAGTATCCCTATTCGCTGGTACGCGAGGATACCTCGATGGAATTGCAGTCGAAGATGTAGAGCGTTTCGAAGAAGGACTACTCGACCTTGTTCGTAGCCAACACTCCGGACTTCTCTCTGAGATAGTTTCTTCAGGAACAGTAGATGAAGAAGCCCTCGAATCAATAGTCCGAGGCTATGCCGAAGGCTTTGAAGGATCTGCAGGACCATCTGGAGTAAACGTCGAAGCTCAAGAACAACCTGATGCAGAAACCGAAACTGTCGATTCAGAAACAACCCTTCCCGAGGTCGATATAGCTCGGGGCGAAGACAGCGAAAGTTAAGCATGCCTGGCGGCCAAGAGAGAGTTCTCCGACGGCGGATCAATTCGGTCCAATCGACCAAACAGATCACGAGGGCCATGGAACTCATAGCTGCTACCCGGGTGGTTAAAGCAATGCAACGCGCCAATGCAGCACGGCCCTACTCGACAAAGATGACTGGAGTAATTGAGGACCTTGCAGCGGGTGGCGTCGGCGCTGANGACCCACTATTGCGAGTNGCAGAAAAAATTGAATCAATAGGGTTCGTCGTCATTACCTCTGATCGTGGTCTNGCTGGCGCATACAATAGTGCAGTTATACGAGCAGCTGAACGCGAAATTATGGCAGCCCAGACCGAAGGGAAAAATTATAAATTAATCCTTGTAGGGAAAAAAGCAATTGACTATTTCAGGTTTCGCAATTACAAGATTGAAGCATCCTTCACAGATATGACTGATACGCCCCTCTATGAAGATGCACGGTCTATAGCCACAAAAGTTCGAGATATCTTCGTAAATGGCGACGTGGACCAGGTTATTTTGGCATATCAGGAATTTGTATCGATGGGAACCCAAAGAGTAGCTGTCCGCCGTTTCTTACCGCTTGAGTCAATGGAAACAGTTGCTTCGGAAGGAAGCGGAGACTCAGAGGCTCATGCGCTCTTTGAATTTGAACCTTCTCCCGAAGGAGTTCTCTCTTCCCTTCTTCCACGGTATGTGGAGTCACGCCTCTATTCTGCGCTACTAGATGCCTCAGCTTCAGAGCATGCGAATCGACAAAGAGCAATGAAAGCGGCAACTGATAACGCAGAGGAACTGATCACCAAACTTAGTCGAGCATTAAACCGTGCTAGGCAAGATGCTATCACGACTGAAATTATGGAAATTGTCGGTGGTGCAGAAGCCTTAGATGATGGCGACGATCAAGAATCCCCTCCAGAACTATTAGACGAAACATCAATTCTTTCATAACCAATTCGAATCTTGCTAGGAGCAGATATGACAGTAACCGAATCAAACACAACCCTTAAAGAGGGAAGAGTAGTTTCAATCGCAGGACCGGTGATTGACGTTGAGTTTCCTCAAGATGCTCTTCCAGAGATAAACACAGCTTTAGCCTTCGAGGTTATCGTTGATGGCGAACCAACTACCGTTATGGCTGAGGTGGCTCAACAGATTGGTGAGAGTAGAGTTCGAGCTGTTTCTTTGAAGCCAACAGATGGGCTGACTCGAGGAACAGCTGTTCGAAATACAGGGTCGGGTATAGAAGTTCCTGTCGGTGATGTAACTCTAGGGCATGTGTGGAATGTGATTGGAGAACCACTTGACGTAGACGCTTCAACACTGGAAATCGATGAGAAATGGGAAATCCACCGGCCTGCACCGGATTTTGACAGTCTGGAGCCCTCAGCAAAAATGTTCGAGACCGGTATCAAAGTAATCGACTTACTTACGCCATATAAAGAAGGCGGTAAAATTGGCCTATTTGGTGGAGCGGGAGTTGGGAAGACAGTCCTCATCACCGAGATGATCAACCGAGTTGCAACACAACATGGCGGGGTTTCCGTATTTGCCGGAGTAGGTGAGAGGACAAGAGAAGGAACGGACCTATTTCTAGAGATGGAAGAATCCGGCGTTCTGGATAAAGCAGCGTTGGTCTTTGGCCAAATGGACGAGCCGCCTGGAGTTCGCCTTCGGATAGCTTTGGCGGGAGTTACAATGGCCGAGTATTTTCGCGATGTTCAGAATCAAGATGTCCTCTTGTTTATCGATAACATATTCCGTTTCGTTCAAGCTGGCTCAGAAGTATCTACTCTACTTGGACGGATGCCTTCGGCTGTTGGGTACCAACCTACACTTGCTGATGAAATGGGCGAGCTCCAAGAGCGCATCACCTCAACAAGAGGAAAATCGATTACTTCGCTTCAAGCGGTCTATGTTCCAGCTGATGACTACACAGATCCTGCCCCATTCACGTCCTTTACCCACTTTGATGGAACTACGGAATTAAGTAGGGATATTGCATCGCTTGGAATCTATCCAGCGGTTGACCCGCTTGCTTCCACTTCAACTATTCTCTCCCCAGAGGTTGTTGGTGACCGCCATTATGCTGTGGCCAGACGAGTGCAGGAAATTCTCCAACGCTATAAAGAACTCCAAGACATTATCGCTATTCTTGGCCTCGATGAATTATCTGAAGAAGACCGAGTGACTGTTGACCGAGCAAGAAAAGTTGAAAGATTCTTATCGCAGCCGATGTTTGTCGCTGAGATCTTCACAGGCCAACCTGGAGTCTTCACCGGCATCGAAGATACCATTTCCTCATTTGAGGCTTTGGTTCAAGGTGATCTTGATCATGTCCCAGAACAGGCATTCTATATGGTTGGTGGGGCAGAAGAGGTTGAGAGAAAAGCAGCTGAATTAGAGGCTAGTTCATAATGAAAGTGTGTTTTACTTTCCCAAGGGGACAACATGCCATTGCGCGTTGAGTTAGTTTCTCCGGAACGCATAGTCTACGAAGGAGAAGCTGAATTAGTTATAGCTCGAACAACTGACGGCGAAATAGGATTTCAACCTGGGCATGTCCCATTTGTAGGGAATCTTGTTTCATCAGTTATCCGAATAGCTTTAAGTGATGGAGGAGTTCAACGTATCGCGGTTCACAGCGGATTTGTTGAAGTTTCAGATAATCATGTTGCTTTGCTATCGGATGTAGCCGAGCTTGCTGAGGACATAGATACAGACCGAGCTAAAAACGCTCTCGACCGAGCCAATGAGCTTCTTGCAGGGGACAGTGAAAACGAGGAAGCTGCAATGGCTCTGCAACGAGCAGAGGTTCGTTTATTAGCAGCCGACGGGGCTTAAGTAAGGTCACTTCAATTGTTTGGGCCAAATCCAGGTTTTACTACCTCGGAATAAGCTTCGTCACCTAATCGTGCTCTAATCGCTGGCTCCAAATCCGGAGCTCTTCTTAGAGTGTGGCCTCCGTCGACGGCAATATTTTGTCCAGTAACCCATGAGCTTGAATCACTAGCTAACCAGACGACAGCATCTCCGACCTCTTCTGGTTCCCCTACTCTTCCTAGAGCCATATTTTTTCGATAGTCATCAATTATGTGAGGCATATACTCAAACATCGCAGCAGTTGCTTCCGATTTCACGATTCCCGGTCGTATAGAATTGATTCGAATACCAAATCCTCCTAGTTCGTCAGCTGCACTTTTCACCATCATGTCGAGTCCCGCTTTGCTAGTTGAATATGCGGCCCGAAAACGTCCACCTAGTGCGCCGGCTATGGATGAGNTAGCGATAATGGNACCACCAGNGTTTCGCNTGTGCTCAGCAGATATTTGAATTGTGTTGAAGGCACCAACGACATTTACTTCTAAAACTGATCTNAACGTATCAGCGTCCATAGATAGAAAAGCTCCTCCTGCTCCTATTCCNGCATTTGCAACAGAAATATCNAGNGCCCCATTTGAATTTGAAGCCTTTTCAACTGACGCACGAACTTGATCAGGAGAGGTAACATCACAAACTGCAACCCTGATTGTATTCGGGTCAGCGCCATTGCCTTNGAAGTGTTTTTTCGCATCGAGGAGTACATCCTCTCTTCTGCCCGAAATTGTTACAGTGGCACCTGCTTTTAGCAATTGGCGAGCTATTCCCATACCTATTCCTGTTCCACCACCTGTAACTAGTGCGTGTTTGCCAGCTAGTTCAGCCATTTCTCCTCCATCCCAGCTTGATTTAAAGTTCTATTTGTAATCGATGTCGCTTATAGCGTTGAGTTTATCCTGAACATGCTGAGCGATCACTAGACGAACTGTTCCGGATTTAGATCGCATTACTAAAGATTCTGTATGAGCCATGTTTGACTCATACCGCACACCTTGCAGCAAGTCACCGTCTGTTATTCCTGTAGCTGCGAAGAAACAGTTATCACTATTGACAAGATCATCTATAGATAGTGACTGGGAAAGGTCGTATCCTTCTTCTACCGCTGCTTCTCTTTCGTCGTCATTTCTCGGCCACAGCCTTCCTTGGAGGTCACCGCCCATGCATTTCAAAGCTGCAGCCGCTATGACCCCTTCAGGTGTCCCTCCTATCCCGAAAAGAATATCTGCACCGGAGTTCGGCCAAGCAGTTGAGATAGCACCGGCGACATCGCCATCAGGAATTAGTCTTATGCGAGCTCCTGCTTCTCGAAGTTCGCTGATTAGGCCATCATGTCTTGGGCGGTCTAAAACTACGGCGGTAAGGTCCCTTACTGACACCCCCTTCGCTTCCGAAACGGCTAGAAGATTAGTTGTTGGGCTGGCATTGATATCTATGCTTCCTTTCGCTTCGGGACCAACAGCTATTTTCTCCATATAGACACATGGGCCCGGATCGAACATCGTTCCATGTTCGCTGACTGCTATTACAGCAATAGCGTTACCTCTTCCGAGAGATGTAAGGGTTGTTCCGTCAATGGGGTCTACTGCTACATCGCATTTAGGTAATGAGCCATCTCCAACGTGCTCGCCATTGTATAGCATTGGAGCTTCATCCTTTTCTCCTTCACCGATAATCACGATACCGTCCATTTGAACGCCCCCAAGTACGACGCGCATAGCGTCAACAGCAGCTCCATCTGCGCCTTCNTTATCTCCACGCCCCATCCACCGAGCAGCGGCCATAGCAGCCGCCTCGGTTACGCGAACGAGTTCCATAGCGAGATTTCGGTCTGGGGATTCAGCAGAAGACATAGCAACTCCAAGAGAAAATTGTGTTCGCTTTTACACTAATCGATAAAGCTGCATTTTCTTGAACTCTGCTGCATCCTAATAAATAATTCTTTTGTGTGGCCTTTGTCTCTTTCACAGAACAAGCAAATCCAGTAGTGTTAGATAGTGCTATTGGCTGAACTCGAGTTCTACCACTCTAGAAAAATTGCTCCAACTAGACGTCTAAGTCTTGGAAGTTCGTACTTGCCTCTTGACCCTCCTCCAGGGAGTGGGCCTCTGCTTTTGGCGGGGATTGTTTGTCGATATCTTAGGCAAGTCGACCCTGATTTTCATGATGATTACTTCACTATTCTTACGAAAGTTCAGCGAGGTGAAAAGGTAGGTCAGCCGCGATTGCGTCATCGTCTCCAAGAAGACAAGGTAGGTCTAGCACGGACTCGCCATCGACTTTCTTCAGTGAATGGGAAGTATAGGTTTTCATTTGACGATGGGGATATAGCTCCGGAGCAAAATGTTCTTGCAGCAGCATATGTTATAAAAAGATTTTCCTATAGTGATCGTCCTGCAGCGATGAACTTACTCCGTAAAGCAGCCAAATGGAATGGAGACGTAGGAGAAGAGTTTCTCTCCTATTTGTTGGGGCAACATAAGGATTATCTCGGCCAGATCGGCCATAGTGATTCGACTAGTTGGGCTTTGCATATTCTGGAGATTACGGACCCTTCCCCAAGCCGGAGTGAGGTTAAGCAACGATTTCGAGAGCTCCTTCGCACGGCTCACCCTGATACTGGCGATCCGAAGGAGAACCATGATGCGGCTAAGCGTATTTCAGACTTAACTGAGGCTCGTAGGATTCTTCTTAGATGATTTGTGTTAGTTTTGCTCCTCTCTTTAGTGTTCAAAATCGGGATAAATACTGATGGTTAAACCTAAAGGCTTGCTGCTCTTTCATGGCGCAGGTGGAGATAAGGAGCACCCTGTATTCCAAAGGATCGAAGAAGCGCTTCAAATTCCTGTATATGCCGTTAATTTCTCTTATCGTGATCAGAGTCTCCGCAGGCCTCCGCCTCGAGCAGAGAACCTTATCAGCGAAGTAACTGAAATAACTTTGCGCTACTCTGACCGTCTTGGAGTTCCGCCTAGTCACCTTCTCATTGGGGGGCGCTCAATGGGGGGGCGCGTGGCCTCTATGGCGGTAGCCGGCGGCCTCAAATCAAGAGGACTGGTCCTATTGAGTTATCCACTTCACCCAATTGGGAAACCTGAAAAACTGAGAATTGGGCACTTCAGCGCAATAACTCGTCCTTGCATTTTTCTTTCGGGAGATAAGGATCCATTCGGGAATCCAGAGTTATTTTCTAAATACGTTCCATTAATTAGAGGGCAAGTCTCAATGGTCTGGCTAAAGGGGCAGGGCCATGACCCGAGAAAAGGGTTAGATACTTTGGAAGAATCACTTAATCACTGGATTGCTAATCTTCGTTAGAGCTCATCTGAAGCTAAGTCTTCAGGGTTCAGATCCTCTAACTCTCTATTTCTCGATTCTGGGAAAAATATAAGAACGAGTAAAACCACAAGAATTGGGCAGACAGATAGAAGACTAAATGCTTCACCGAAACTCCCAAAACGTTCAGATAAGTCGCCGATAAGAAGTAGCCCACATGCACTCCCTAAAACGGCAAAAATTGATATTGCGCCGTTACTTTGCCCACGACGCCCTGTGCTAAACATTTCAGCGCCATAAACGCCTAAGGATGGCCCAGCACCAGCCGAGATAATTCCCGCAATCATTGCAGTGAGCCACATTCCAGTACCTGCAAGGCTATATGCCAGTACTGTGAAGAGAGAGCCTATCCCCACCGCAAATGCAGCTACGGGCTTTCTCCCTCTTAGGTCAGAGATCTTGGCAGCTAAAGCTACGCCAATAATCTGTGGTGTATGCGAAGCTAAAATGAACAAACTTATTTGAGCAGCAGAAAACCCTCGTTCGTCTCTTAAGAATTCGTTTCGAAATTGACTTGCTGGAGCTGCGAACATCAAAATTAGGAAGGCAACAGCCGCCAATGCAGCGAAGCGTGACCAGTTTACGGGAGCTAAGCCGATGTCTGCTTTTGTATCCCTCGCCTCTTGATGTGAGTTAAACCGAACGCTTTCTTGAAGTTGAGCTCTTAACCATGAGATAACTGGGAAAAACGCGAAAGAGATGAGGAAAAGCAAACGCCATCCTCTTGTGTGGACGTCAGCTAAAGATAGGAGCCATACAGGTATCCCGGCACCCAAACCTGCAGTCAAGGTCAGAATTCCGGCAATGTATGCTCGGCTTCCTTTTGGCGCAGCTTCAGCTGCCATGATTCCAATCAAGATACTAATTGCCGTAGCAAATCCTCTAGCCATAGCTTGTGAAATGCCTAGCATCACTATGTTTGGGGAAGCTGCACTTAATAAAGTGATGGCACAGCCACTCCAAAGCGAGAAGATCAATAGTCGTTTTCTCCCGTGCTTATCTGCAAGCCCAGCAACGACAACTGTAATTAATGTCCCTATTCGTACCATTGCTAGCAGAACACCCTGAGCTCTATCGCTTGCACCGAATTCCTCTGCAGCGAACGTAGCTGTTTGGCCGAGTAGGGCACCTAGATAACCGGTTATGACAGCGGCTATGCAAAGCAAACTTAGGGTTTTTGTTGTTTGACTATCAAATATTTCAGGAGGCGCCCACCATAACTTCTTATTGGAACCCCCGCTCCTTTTTAAAAATCTTCTAACCGGCATCCCTAAAAGAAGACGCCAGAAAGGAGAAGCTATTTTGTAGGTGAAAGTCTCAGTGACATGGACTCCAGAAGGGGAGGGAGTAACCTCAACTGAGCGCTCGTAGTAGCTAAAGGGGCCTTTAGATAACGAGAAAGTTGAATCATCAATAGATATTTCGCGTAAAAGGGCATCATTTCGCGGAATGAGGAGCTGATTTACTGCATCTTGCTCAAGGAAACGAGAATGTTGAAAATTGGGCATGTTGGTGTCTTAAGGCTGAAAATATAATAAAGATTGCCATAAAGTAGGGACTATTGGCTCCCTCCGAGCATAATTGAAATGTGGACCGCATCCTCGTTAGGCCGAGTGGCCCGTTGTCCGGAGATGTAAAAATCAACGGAGCAAAGAATTCTGCCTTGAAACTCATGGCAGCATGTACTCTCGCGCAAGGGACTTATCTCCTTAAGGAAGTCCCAGATATTACTGATGTCCAATCTATGGCTGAGCTTCTCCGCTCTATGGGGCTAACAGTTCGGAATTTAGAAACAAATCAAATTGAAATAGTGAATCCAGGGGATATCACACCTGAGGCTCCATATGAACAAGTAGAGAAGATGAGGGCATCGATAGTTGTTTTAGGCCCGTTAGTCTCAACCTATGGAAAGGCAAGAGTAGCTTTACCTGGCGGTGACGATTTTGGCCCGCGACCTATCGATATGCACCTTAAGGGGCTTGAAGCTCTTGGGGTTCGTTTCTCCTCTGAACATGGATATATAGAAGCAGAAGCTGAGAGATTAACTGGCTCTCGAGTCGTCTTAGATTTTCCAAGTGTTGGGGCTACAGAAAATATTATGATGGCAGCAGTTCGCGCCCGAGGAGAAACAATTATTGAGAATGCTGCAAGAGAACCTGAAATCGCAGATCTCGCAGCTTTCTTAAATAGAATGGGAGCAAAGGTGCTGGGCGCAGGTTCGTCAACAGTCACCATCCAAGGAGTAGATAATTTAGTTGCGGTGGAACACACTGTTATTCCTGACCGAATCGAAGTAGCAACATATCTCTCAGCAGTAGGAATTGCCGGTGGAGAAATAAATCTTCTCGGCGCTCGAGCAGATCACATGGATATGTTGTGCCAGAAACTTGGTGAAATGGGGATGCGTATTTCATCAGATTCAACTGGCCTCTGGGCTATGGCGAGTAAAGGCCTACAGTCTGTTGACCTTGCGACTCTTCCGTACCCCGGGCTAGCAACTGATTACAAACCGTTTCTTGTAGCGATGTTGTCTGTAGCAGATGTTGTTGGAATCGTAACGGAGAACCTATTTAGTGGACGCTTCCGTTATGTTGATGAACTTATAAGAATGGGGGCGGAAATTCGTACTGAAGGCCATCATGCGGTTATACGCGGGGTTCCTAAACTTTCAGGTGCTCCGGTGCGAGCACACGATATTCGGGCAGGGGCTGCCCTTGTTACTGCAGCTCTAAAAGCTGAGGGAGAAACAGAGATAAGGGACCCTCACCATATAGATAGAGGCTATGAAGATCTTGTCGGAAAGCTGAAAAGCCTAGGAGCTGATATAGATAGAGTTAACTAAGTAGTCTCCTCGAGACTTTCATTACGTTTCTTTGCTCGTTTATTTGCTACTGCTAGAACAGCCCAGATGATTGCAATTGGTGCTACGACCATAAGGATCTCATCCCATCCCCCCTGATGGCCAATAATAGGTAATCTAAGCATTCCAAAATAGTACTGGGCCTGAAGCAAAATAGCCTTATTAACATTTGGAGATCTAGACGGTAGCTAGTATGTCAGAATGGGAAATAGTGAAAATTTTCACATGGAGCGCTTTGAACTTTCTGGTGTAGTTGGAGAACGAATAGAGTTCGTTTCAGCCAACCCACAGAACTACGTTCAGGCGATATCAAAGCGCTCTGAATGCGAAGAGATTCTGATAGATGGAAAACTTTTCCTCCCTAAAAGCTCGCAGCCTCTACCAGTTGTGATTATTGTCCCCGGAAGCCTCGGGGTTAGTGATAATCATCTGGCACATGCGGAGAGCCTGCTCAACGAACGAATTGCCGTATTTGTTCTAGATCCATTTGCTAATCGGGGAGTTGATTCTACGGTGGCTAATCAGACCCAGTATTCTTTTGCTGCTAGCGCTTTTGACGTTCTTGCTGCCTTACGAACCATAAGCCAGTTCTCGAAAATTGACTCCAATCGAATTTCGGCCCAAGGACATAGTCGAGGCGGCTCGGCCGTACTAACAGCGGCAGTAAGAGCATTTGCTGAACCAATAATTGGATCTGAATATGTATTTAAAAGTGTGTATGCGGTATACCCGTGGTGTGGGCATCAATTCGTAACACCAGACGTCGGAGAAACGACTATCCGAGCAATCGTCGGCGAACTTGACGAATGGGTATCAGTTCAGCAAATCCAATCACAGATCCAGTCGATTAACCTATCCGGCGGAGACGCGTCAGTGCGAATCGTAACGAGTGCTGCCCACAGTTTCGACAAGGAAGAGGAGGTTCATATGATTCCTGAAGCAAGCGTCTCACCAAATGCTCCGACAATCTTCCTAGGCCCAGATGGTGCAATGATTGACCCATACAGTGGCTCAAGTTCAGCGATAACGACAGATAGAACCTACTTTCTGAAAGCTGTGGAAGCAGGCCATGGGAGGCGCGGGGCGAGTATCGGTGGGACACAAGAGCACCAGAAAATATTTCGAGATGACATGCTCGCCTTCCACAAATCAAATTTCTAGTGAGGTTTCTACGCTAGAAATTCAGAAAGATTGTTGCATGGAAGAGTCTCAAACAGCAAAGACGTTCCTAGCATTGGGGGTGCTATGACATCCAAGAGCCAAATGCCTGCGGGCGCTACCTGTTATCGTCACACTGACAGACAAGGTGGTGTCCGGTGTCAACGATGTGACAGGAACATCTGTCCTGATTGTATGATCACTGCATCTGTAGGCTTTCATTGTCCAGAGTGTGTAGGTAATGCAAGGCGACCTAACAGAGTGGAACGAAACCCATTTTCTTTCGATCCCCTAGTAGTTAAAAGCCTTATCGTTATGAACGTCATTCTTTTTGTCGTTGGAGCTGGGATGGGCGATGGAATTCAGGGACAAATTAGTTCTGAAGGACTAATCATCCGTGGAGGGCTATTCTCTGGATTCCCAGATTGGTATCGAGTAATAACATCTGGATTCCTGCACTATGGGTTTGTTCACCTAGCGTTTAACATGTACGCCTTGTGGCTTCTAGGTCCTTCGTTCGAACGGACACTAGGCCGTTTTCGGTTTTCCCTTTTCTACTTTTCAGCAGTAATAACTGGCTCATTCGGAGCTATGCTTTGGAGTCCCAACAGTCTTACCGTAGGCGCAAGCGGGGCAATATTTGGCCTCTTGGGTCTTGCGACTGTTGCACAGCGCTCGAGCGGGTACTCCATTTGGAGAAGTGGATTAGGAATGATCTTGCTACTCAATTTCGTTTTGACCTTTACGGTCTCATCTATATCTGTCGGTGGTCATCTCGGTGGTTTCGCTGCAGGACTCATTATCGGATGGATGGTATTTGACTTACCTAAAAGAGTGCAGATGCCCAAGTACCTTCCGGAAACAGTGATAATTCTGCTCTCTGGAGCTTGCTATCTAGGGACTTTAGCTATTTCCTGAACACGAAATGAGCAGACCCTTGTTTATTGATAAAGTAGGGTATGGCGCAGATATTTATTCTCGTAATGATTGTTTGTCTTATTCTGCATTTCCGAACTCTCGCAAAGCGCAAACAACAATAATTTTTAAGAAAGGCTAGGCGAAGAATTGTCGCCTTCAATTAGCCCTTTCAGGTTTTTTAAGTTCTGTTTCCATACGAACTCAAGGATCTTTTTCCCTATAGGGTTTCTAAAAGGCCCACCCATCCAAAATGGGAAAACCAGAGACTCCTCCCAAGTAAACATTGTCCTTGTAGGGCTCAACTGCAGCAGGGTAAATCGGCCACTTCCACTTACAAGCCCCTTATGAGATACTCCTATAGTCTCTCTCTCGACCCAATCAGTGATTTCCATCCGGTCGGTTAATTTGAAAGGCCCAATTTTGGTTTCGCAATCGAAAATCGTAACAACTCCTTGCTGTCTACTCCCAATAAAATGTATTGAAACAGCATCATCCATCCAGTTCACATGGCTTTGAATGTCTTCTACAGATTCCCACACCTCTTCAAGGGAAGCTTCAATAATTGTTTCTATAGAGATGTCAGGCACCGTCCCATCATAGTTCTTGTTTTCGACCATTGCCCTATCGGAGTATCCTTGATATGTGAATGAGAAGATAATTTATCTTGATAACGCCGCTTCTACCCCAATACGTCCAGAAGCAATAGATGCCATGACCACTGTATTAAGTGACTGTTACGGGAATCCATCTGGTGCGCACAAAATGGCAAGAGAAGCTAGGCGGCTCATTGACGACGCGCGCGACACTCTATCCCATGGTTTAGGCTGCGATCCGAAAGAAGTCATCTTCACAGCGGGAGGAACTGAAGCGGATAATCTTGCCATATTTGGTACCCAAGGATCACGGGACGGAACCATCCTTGCCTCGGCAACTGATCACCATGCAGTGATAGCACCGGTAGAGCAATTAGGAGGACAATTTATACAAGTAGACGAGAACGGCCTACTTGACCTAGACCACCTCACCCACCTTCTTGATGAAAACGTAGCTCTAGTTTCTGTTGGGCTAGTGAATGGTGAAACCGGCATAATTCAAAATCTAGAAACAATGGCAGAAATTGTCAGGAGTAAAGCGCCCAAGGCACTCATTCATACTGATGCAGTTCAAGCCTTTCCATGGCTAGATGTAGCATCTCTGACTCAATCGGCAGATCTAATTAGTATCGCCGGCCACAAGTTCGGGTCCCCAAAGGGGGTAGGCGCGCTTGTCGTTCGAAATGGAATTGAGATTTCTCCTATGCAGCTCGGAGGTGGCCAGGAGCTAGGAATACGAAGCGGGACACAAAATACCGCAGCAATTGTAGCNATGGCTGCAGCAGCAGACGTCACTGTAAAGAACCGTAAGGTGACAGTGGAACGAGTAGCGAAAATGAGAGATGAGCTTGCCGATAGTCTTCAAAAGATACCTCAGAGTTATGAAACAGGAGTTCAGGTACACAACGGAACTGCGGATCGGTCACATAAAATTGCCGGTTCCTGCCACTTTTGCTTTGAAGGGATTGAAAGCGAAGCATTGCTATTCATGCTTGAGCAGAAAAACATTTTGGCATCCGCTGCATCGTCTTGTTCCAGCGGTGCACAAGACCCTTCGCATGTGCTGGCTGCTATGGGATACTCACGGAACCTAGCAGGAGGGTCTTTAAGGCTGTCGCTCGGACACTCAACTACATGGGAAGATGTAGATATAGCTATGAAGGTTGTTCCCAAGTTCATAGAAAGTTTAAGAAAGACCGGATCATGAAAGCGAAGCAAAAAATCCTAGTTGCGATGTCTGGAGGAGTTGACTCCTCAGTTGCCGCCGGCTTATTGCAGAATGAAGGTTTCGAAGTTACAGGCGTCACTTTGAAACTTTGGGGCGGCCCTTCGGATACAGGATGTTGTTCGGTTTCTGATGTGACTGATGCTCGCCGCGTTGCAGACTCTTTGGGAATAGAGCATCATGTATTCAATTTTGGTGACGAGTTCGAGGATAACGTGGTAGCCCCATACGTGCGCTCCCATGCTAAAGGTCTTACACCTAATCCATGCATAGAATGCAACCGCCACCTCAAATTCGACAAACTTATTCGAAGAGCGCGTGCTTTAGGTTTCGACCTCATTGCTACCGGCCATCACGCAAGAATTGTCGAGCACAATAATGGACTTCGTATCGCCCGTGGGGCTGACTTTTCAAAGGACCAGTCATATGTGCTTCATATGTTAAGTCAATCACAATTGCGACAGCTCAAACTTCCACTGGGTGANATGACAAAAACAGAAGTTCGAAAAATAGCGNCATCGCTTAATCTTCGCGTTGCTGATAAACCTGATAGCCAGGATGTTTGTTTTATCAGTAACGTAAAGGGGTCACGAAAAAAGTTTCTTGAGCAACGCATAGAACTAACACCAGCGAAGGTTCTAGACAAAAANCAGCGAACAGTCGGTGAGGTGGAATCTATAGAAATGGTTACCATCGGTCAAAGAAAAGGGTTAGGGTTATCCGGNCANGGAGCCCCCAAATACGCTGTAGAGATAGATGCAGAAAAAGCTACTGTTACAGTCGGGGAGAAATCAGACCTTTACTGCTCCACCACAGAGATTAAAGATTTGAGCTGGACAGATGCAACGTACCCTACCCCCGTAGAAGTTCAGACTAGTGCTCATGGACGAACCGCTTCCGCTATCGTTACCTCGACCGTTGAATGGGCTAAACCTCACATGAAAGTGGCTCCTGGCCAGTCATTGGTTTTCTATGACGGTGACGTAGTTGTAGGTTCAGCAATAGCCAAGTAAGTCTTTCCTTGATTTATGCTGTAGGAATGGACCGACGTTGCGCTTCTGAAAAAACGCTGCTTAGTAGCGAAGCAGAAACTGTAAACGATAATACATTCAATAGTACGGGTTCAGCTTTTGGNCCTTTACGGACAGCAATCTCAGCCTCCTGATGTAGCTCTACCTCTATTGCGTGGCCNAGACTGCTCATAGTNAGATCTTCAGCATCCGAANCGACAAGAGCCAAGTGGATAGACCTAATTCCATTTCTCTTAACAAGAAACGGATCGCCAAGAAGCAGTGGATCATGAATCACAACCCCAGCCGGAACGAATACTAACCACCTTTGCGTCAACGCATGTAGGGAACGAAAAGCTACGAAACTACAAACCCCCCCAAACCCCGCAATCAGGCACCCAGCAAGCCACTGTTTATCAGCAAGAAGAATAGGTGTACTAATAAGCGTTACGACAATGCCGGATGACGATATAGGTATTGGCCCTAAAAGCATTGCACCCGGCGGCTTTAATGGGATACGCACTTCATCACCATACGACGATCCGTTAACATGCCAAAATCCAACTTGGGGAGTAAATGCTAAAACAAAAAAACATCCACTGAGGCATAACGTGACAATGCCTAGCAGAGATGCTGGTGACTCAATCGCCCCCCAAATAACAATGACGACGTTCATAGCCGCCAAGACACGAAAGGGAGTGAGTAAACTAGACAGAGGAACAAGAGACATAAGAAGACCTAAAGCCCACAAAAACCAAAGCCCTATGGTCGCTGTGATTTGGACAGAACGAGTTGAGGCGCTCAGTGCATTATCAAACATATTCCCAGCAGTAAATGGAAGAGCTAACCATGCCACCCTTAAAGCCCATATACGGTAGTCCTTCGTCACATACTGATGTTTGCAGCCACACGGCAGGTTATGCCAATCGAATAGCAGACTTACCTTCGGGGAGCTCATGACTATAGAACCAGAAAAACGTGCCGAAGAGCTCCGAGCTTTAATTAAAGCTCACAACATCGCGTATTACGACAATGACAGTCCAACAATCTCGGACGCCGAATGGGACATGTTGATGAGAGAATTGGTTGGTTTGGAAGACCAGTACCCTCATCTGCGTACCCCGGATTCACCCACTCAGAATATTGGTGGATCGCCTTCCAAGATTTTCTCTCCAGTAACCCACAGAGTTCCCATGATGTCGCTTGACAATGCCTTCGAGGTCGAAGCACTGCACCAATGGAAAACAAAGCTTGAAAGAAAATTGTCACCAAGCATGAACATTGGTGATTTAGTATGCGAACTTAAATTTGATGGACTTGCCATCTCAGTTCGATATGAGCAGGGACGGCTAGTGCAGGCTGCAACACGTGGAGATGGGGTCGTCGGAGAAGATGTCACTCATAACGTTCTGACAATTTCTGACCTTCCGCATGTGATTCGGGGTGCGCCACCCATACTTGAAGTTCGGGGCGAGGTATACCTTCGACGCAGCGAATTTCAAAAACTTAACAGAGAAGCAAAAAAAAATGATGGTAAAGAGTACGTAAACCCTCGAAATGCCGCAGCAGGATCTTTGCGTCAAAAAGACTCAAGTATTGCTGCGACTCGGAACCTTTCTTTCTGGGCATACCAGCTAGGTGAAGTTGATGAAGGTCCAGACCTTGCTTCGCACTTTGAAACACTGGAGTTTCTGTCATCCTTGGAGCTCCCTGTGAATGAAAATGCGAAATTAGTAAAAGACGTAGCGGGCGCTCTTGCATATATTCAAGAATTTCAAGAAGCGAGAGACTCACTAGATTACGAATTTGATGGAATCGTTATAAAGGTAGATTCATTACCTCTGCAGCAAGAGTTAGGGAGTACAGCGAAAGCTCCTAGGTGGGCAATTGCGTATAAGCTTCCAGCGGAGGAACAGGTAACTACTCTCTTAGATATAGAGGTCTCTATAGGCGCCGCCGGATCAGCGACTCCATTTGCAAGACTTGAACCAGTATTTGTTGGCGGAGTAACAGTGTCAACAGCGACGCTTCATAACGAGGATCAAATAAAAGAAAAAGATGTTCGCCCTGGAGATAAGGTGATTGTCCGTCGCGCCGGAGAGGTTATTCCTGAAGTGGTTAGACCTGTTCTCTCTGAGCGCCCAGACAACTTACCTAGCTGGGAGTTTCCCAAAAACTGTCCATCTTGTGGTTCAAAACTTGAGCGGCCCTCAGGCGAAGCTCGCCACCGATGCAATAACTACAGTTGCCCTAGGCAAGTTCGCGGCCGGATTGAACACTTCTCCCAAAGAACGGCAATGGATATAGAACATATGGGGGAGCAGAGCATCGATCTATTCGTTTCAGAAGGTTTGGTTCAAGACGTCGGTGACATATACAGCATTGACTTTCAGGTAGTCAGATCATTCGAAGGATTCGGAGACCTCTCAGTTACTAATTTGCAAAAGGCAATTGAAGAATCGAAATCTCGATCATTGGGAAATCTAATTTTCGGACTTTCCATTCCTCATGTCGGAAGAACCAACGCCGATCTACTTGCATCCACATTTGCATCGATGGATCAACTTAAAGAAACTAGCCTCGAAGAATTGCAATCTGTCGAAGGTTTAGGTCCAATTATCGCTACCAGCGTGCACCAATTTTTCAGATCCCCAAACACCATAAAAGTGCTTGAAAAACTAGAATCTGCAGGCGTTAACTTCCAAGGCCCAGAAAAAATTGAAATATCACAAACTCTCATCGGTAAGTCAGTGGTCGTAACTGGAACACTCGAAAACTACAACCGAGACGAAGCCTCCGCAGCAATCAAAAATAGAGGAGGGAAGTCCCCAGGAAGCGTCTCAAAAAAAACCGATGCTCTAGTCGTTGGGGCTAATCCAGGTGGATCCAAAATAACTAAAGCAGAGGAGCTGGGCGTTCCAGTGATCGATGAAAACGCATTTAAGGAACTACTTAAAACAGGAGAAATCCTAAATTGAGCTATGAATCAAAATCCCCCATTCAAATTAAGACAATACTCTGGGATTTTGGTGGTATCTTTACCGGCTCTCCTTTTTACGGAAAGAACGAATACGTAGCGAGCTTAGGTCTAACAGTAGAAGCCATAACAGAACTTGTTCTGGGCTATGGACTTCCGAACGGGGAACACCCATGGCACAAGCTAGAACGCGGAGAGATCACAATGGAAGAAGCTGCTAAAGGTATTCTCCTCAAAGTAGAAAACGCAGGAATCAAGGGATTCGATATTGAAAAGTTCTTTAAATCAATAAGTGGCCGCCCTGAACATAGCAACAAAATGTACGAAGGAGTCCGAAGACTAAAAGCCAAAGGAATAAGCCAAGTAATTGTTTCTAATAATTTTCGCGAGTTTCAGAGCATCTGGAAGTCCATGGTCCCCGAAAACCTATTTGACGGCATCATAGATAGCAGTCAAGTAGGGGTCCGTAAACCGGATCCATCTATCTTCAAGCTCGCATTAGAACTCGTGAATGCCTCCCCGAGCACAACTGTTTTTCTAGATGATTACGAAGAGCACATCCGAGTAGCAAATTCCATTGGGATCCGCGGGATCCTAGTTGGGGAGAATCCAACCGAAGCCCTTTTAGAGTTAGAAACCTTAGTAGGGTAAGACCAGTTCAGAGTGCTGTGAAGCACCATTTAATTCGTTTTCGTGCGGAAGGATCGGACAAGAGCCAGTATTCAGCAACGACACAATTGCGTCCGCCCAACAGCTCTGGTACGGCCCTCCCATCAAGTGGTTGAAAAACAAAACGATTCAGAGTCGAACCGAAAGAACCACCTGTGCCAGCGCTCTCACGTGGGTCATCTTCACTTCGAAGTACGTTTATCTGATCACGCGGAATCGGAATGTCATTAATTGTTAGTTCGGCGTCATAGCCTGGGGCAAGATCTATACCCACAGCAGCCTGTCTCAAAACTTCTGAATCCTCCTCAGGGATTAAAGCTTCGATCGCTGGATTTCCCTCGATGCGGATGTCCTCAGACCCTTGAGTAGAAATAATTAAAGCAAAAATTACCAAAACAACGCCAAGAGTAATCAAGGCCGGTCCTACGATTCGTTTAAATTTAGGTCCTGAACGTTTAGAACTTAGATCCTGCGTTTCCATACTCACATTGTGCCCTACAGAGTCAAATTTTAATACGATTTCTAAACTTAGATGCAAATTCGGCAGACTATGAATACGCTTTGACAGTGGCAGATTCACATCCAACAGACTCCGGAATTGTTATTGATAGCCGTTACCGCCTCATTGCCCCGCTAGGCACTGGCTCAGGCAGCCAAGTCTATTTGGCTGACGACATTCGGCTAAGAAGACAGGTAGCCGTCCGAGTTCTTCGCAGAACCCACGTCGACGACCCATCATTCCTCGAAGAATTTCGTTCAGAAGCGCAAAAAGCTACCAATTTAAATCACCCAAACCTCATACCAATATATGACTGGGGTGAGCAAGAACTCCCATACGTTGTGACTGAATACTTGTCCGGAGGTAATTTACGCAATCTAGTTGACACTGCTGGGAACCTCAGCTCCTCTCAGGCTTTACTTATAGGAATTGAAATCGCTAAAGGGCTGGAATACGCACACAAACGAGGCGTTACGCATCTTTCCCTCAAGCCAACGAATATCTTGTTTGACTTTGAATCAAATATACGCATAGCAGGTTTCGGAATATCGAAAACTCTTGCAAGTTTCTCTTCAGCTAATACCGAAACTCCTGGAGACCAACACTACCTTTCTCCAGAACAAATTAAAGGCCGCCGAATTGATCAGAGAAGCGATGTTTATTCTCTATCTTGTCTTCTTTATGAAAGCGTGGCCGGCAATCAATCATCGGAGCAACTTCACGATGTCGGCGATGTCGAACCACTGAGCGATCGAATTGAGTCAAATCTGGAATTATTCGGCAGCTTAGCCCACCCCTTAAAACAAGCTTCATCAGAAGACCTTAATGAACGGCCCAACGCAGGAGAATTCCTTCAGCTTTTGACAAATGCGGCATCTAGCCAGAGCAGGCCTGATCCACTCCCTGTATCAACGGGATTAGGGCGTGAAAAACCTATCTCCTTGCGCGACGACCCGATTCTTATTGATCTTGCAAAAACACCTGACAACGATGGAAAAATTTTACGTCTTTTGAAAAAAATTCGAAGGCGTATAAATCGATGGATATGGCTGATACTAATGTTCGCAATAGTTCTAGCGACAATAGGAACCATATATTTTGCGTCGCGAGAGAACACCGAAATAACGTCACGAGTTATCCCAGAAGTCACAGGAATGAGTGTTCAAGAGTTTAATGAAACTGTCGGAGACTATTGGAATCTTCTAGAAGCGCTGGATCGTCTCGACGGAACTCTTCCTGGCACTATTCTTCGAACTGCCCCTGAAGCAGGTCAATTACTCGAAGAGGGAGGAGAATTAACGTACTTCGTTTCTCAAGGGCCTGAACTTCGACCAGTGCCTAAAAACCTTATAGGGATCAAACTAAGTGATGCGGAAGCACTCCTTCTCGGAGCCGAACTTTCTCTAGGGCAAGTCACTGAAGAGCTAAATGAGGATTATCCAGCAGGTGTGGTTATCTCCGTATCAATTCGCGAGGAGCAAATCCCAACAGGCACTCCTGTTGATCTAGTCATTAGCCTTGGCCCTGCTTTAAGAACAATCCCGCCGGACCTAGTTGGAATAGCTTTAGAAGACGCTCAAACCCAACTCACCCTCGAAGGCCTCCAATATCAAGTAATCGAACAGTATGACGAATCAATTTCTCAAGGGGCGGTTATCTCTGTATCTCCTGAATCTCTAACAACTGTACTTCGAGATACTGTCGTTGAGCTTCGAGTTTCGCTAGGCCCGCCTGCTGAAGAATAATGATTGTCCTAACAATACAAGCTTATACCTGAGTCGTTTCGCTTGTAGAATAAGAATGATGACTGAACCTATCTCAGAAAAAGAAGTTGCCCACGTCGCGCATCTCGCTCGCCTCCGACTAACCGATGAGGAACTCGGGGTTTTCACCAGACAGCTAGGAGCAGTTTTGGAACACGCACAAGACGTCGAAGCTCTTCAACTTGATGGAATAGAGCCGATGTCTCACCCTTTCCCACTTGAAAATGTGACCCGCAAAGATGAAGTGGGCGGAATGCTAGACAGAGAAGAAGTCCTAGATCAGGCGCCAGCTACAGAGGACGGAAGGTTCCAAGTTCCTCAGATACTCGGGGAACAGCCATGAGCCTCATAACTCCCGACTCCTTTGTCACAGCAGAAAGCATCGCTGAGAAAGTGAAAAGTGGTGAATGGTCAGCTGTTGAAATCCTAGATAAATACTTATCTCAAATAGAGCAACATGAATCTGAAGTTCATGCCTTTAATACCGTTCTTGAAGACGAAGCCAGAACTGCAGCACGAGAAACAGACAAACGAGTAGCAGCAGGCGAAACATTGGGGCCGCTAGCAGGAGTTCCAGTCGCGGTCAAAGACAACTTATGCACCAAGGGGATACCAACAACAGCTAGCTCGCGAATTCTAGAGAATTGGAAACCACCATATGATGCGACAGTCGTCCAAAAACTCTTCACAGCAGGAGCCACACTAATTGGCAAAACCAATATGGATGAGTTCGCTATGGGCAGTTCCACAGAAAATTCTGCCTTCGGCCCAACACGAAACCCTCACGACCTCTCCTGTGTCCCAGGAGGATCAAGCGGAGGAAGTGCAGCTGCTGTAGCTGCAGGGTTCGCTCCAATCTCAATTGGATCGGACACAGGAGGGTCCATTCGTCAACCAGCATCACTTTGTGGCGTTGTTGGCGTAAAACCGACATATGGAGGGGTCTCTCGTTACGGCCTTCTCGCCTTTGCTAGTTCGCTTGACCAGATAGGGCCATTCGCCAACAACGTTAGAGACGCGGCGATTGTCCACGAGGTTATTGGAGGTCACGACCCGAAAGACTCAACAAGTATCTCTGAACCATTTCCCTCCTTCCTTGATGGCTTGGAACATGGTGTAGAAGGTCTAAAAATCGGAATTATCAGTGAGCTAATGGGCGGAGTAGAAGGGATAAGTCCTGAGGTGATTGAAAAGACCAGACAAGCAGCATCAGTGCTGTCAGCAAATGGAGCCTTGATCGAAGAAGTATCTATCCCAGCTTCTCTGTATTGCCTCTCTGCCTATTACCTCATAGCACCTGCCGAAGCTTCAAGTAATTTGAGTCGTTACGATGGCGTTCGATATGGGCTTCGAGTACAAGGAGAAACTCTTGCTGAGATGAATATCAACACACGAACTGACGGATTCGGTAATGAAGTTAAGAGAAGAATCATGCTTGGGACTTATGCCCTTTCAGCAGGGTACTATGACGCCTATTACGGAAAAGCCTTAAAGGTCCGTCGACTACTAGCTCAAAATTTTGATGAAGTGTATTCACAATTTGATGCACTTATCTCTCCCACGTCGCCCTGCACTGCATTCAAATTAGGGGAGAGAACATCTGACCCTATGACAATGTACGTAAATGACGTATGCACAATACCTTCAAATCTCGTAGGGCATCCTGCAATTTCTATTCCCTTTGCATCAGGTAACGATGGGATGCCGATAGGGGTACAAGTCCTAGTTCCACCCATGCAAGAAGCACTTATGTACCGAATAGCTTCAACTCTCGAAAGCGCAAAAAACGATGAGTAATAGCCTAAAGGATGGCTGGGAGCTGATCGTCGGCCTGGAAGTGCATGTAGAACTTGGAACAAAAACTAAGCTCTTCTGTGGATGTATCAACCAATTTGGAGATGAGCCAAACACCAATGTTTGCCCAGTTTGCCTTGGATTGCCTGGCTCTCTTCCCGTAGTGAATGAGAAAGCCGTGACATATGCAATGCAGATTGGAAGGGCTCTTAACTGTTCAGTCGGTCGGTCAATATTTGCGAGAAAGAATTACTTCTACCCAGACATGCCAAAGGACTACCAAATTACCCAATACGATCAACCAACCAACATGGACGGCTATCTGGAGCTACCCAGTGGAGTGAAGATCGGAATTGAAAGAGCACATATCGAGGAAGACACAGGCAAAACGGTCCACGTCGGAAGCACTGGAAGAATTTCAGGGTCTGACTATTCATTAGTAGATTACAACCGGGCTGGAGTTCCCTTAATTGAGATTGTTAGCTACCCAGAGATACGAACTATCGATCAAGCAAAAGAGTATGTCGAAGAACTCCGAGGTGTTCTCCTTGCGCTAGAAGTCTCTGACGCAAAGATGGAAGAGGGTTCGATTCGGGTAGACGCTAACGTCTCTGTCCGGAAACTAGGTGAAGATGAACTACGAACGAGGTGTGAAATAAAGAACGTCAACTCGCTTCGTTCGCTTGGACGCGCCATAGAGTATGAAGCCAAGCGCCACATCGATCTATATCAGAATGGGGAGAGCCCTTCCCAAGAAACACGACACTGGGATGAGGGAGATGGTAGAACGCGCGCTGGTCGATCCAAAGAAGATGCTGAAGATTACCGTTACTTCCAAGAACCCGACCTCGTTCCTCTCAGCCCAAACTCTCAAATGATTAAGATAATCGACGAAGAGCTTCCTAATTTCCCTTCCGAGAGACGAATCGAGCTAGCAGCTTTAACAGAGATGAAAATTACTGAGGTAGCTCTAATAGTTGAGCGAGGTCACGATGACTTCGCTTCAGAAACGATTCACGCTGGAGCAACACCACAAACAGTTATCAAATACCTAACCAATAATCTTTCCGATGGATTCGGAGAACTCTCTCCAACAGCGTTTGCATCTTTAATTCAGATGGAAGAAAAAGCTGAGTTAACGAGCACACAGGCAAAAAAAATACTCGCAGAGCTTGTAGAGCAAGGCGGCACCCCCCAAGAAATAGCAGAGCAATCTGGCCTAAAGGCAGTTGATACACATGAGATAGAAAATCTAGTAGATCAACTTATCGCTAGCCATCCTGAAGAATGGGAACGCTTCTGTGGCGGCGAAAAGAAAGTGCAAGGGTTTTTTGTCGGTGAAATCATGAAAACAACCCGCGGACAAGCAGATGGGAAAGTCATCAACCAAATTCTTAACGAACGAACTTCAAACTAGTTATGAATCCAAAGGGAACTTCATGCCTATAAACCTGGGCTGCGATTCACAATATCAGAAAACACTAAGTTCCTTATTTTCAACAGCAACAGCTACTCACGAGATCCGTGACACTTCCTTAGATGAGTCTTACCTTTGGCCTGAAGAAGAAAAAATTCTCAAAAGCGTCTCTCAGAAACGACGATGGGATTTCGTCACCGGACGAAAATGCGCTCATGTAGCTATGGCAACGCTAGGTATCGACTCTGCTCCGATACTCATCGGAGACAAAAATGAACCAGTTTGGCCTGACGGGTTAGTCGGCTCCATAACCCATACAAGTAACTATGCGGCTGCGGCTATAGCGCACAAATCCAAGATCCTATCCCTAGGTCTCGATGCCGAACCGAATGAACCATTACCTCACAAGGTTTTGTCAAGAATAAGCAACACTGAAGAATTCAATTGGGTGCAAAATAGCAAAGGAAAAGAGATTTCTCATCCAGGTAAGTTGCTTTTTTCAGCTAAAGAAGCAACATATAAAGCCTGGAATTCTGTCACCAAAGAATGGCTTGGCTTTCGAGATGCTCATGTTGCCTTCCATCTCGAAAATCAAACATTCACTGTCTCGATAAACAAAGAAACCTCAATAAAAACAATTACAGGCACGTTTGGAATAGCTCAAGATATCATTCTGACCGCTATTGAAATTCCGGTTTCCTAATAGGATGAAACTGTGGATAATTGCCGCTTTCTTTTCCAAAATACAACAAAAATCTCTATCATTATTCCTGCCTATAACGAGGAAGACAGAATACTTCCACTCCTTCAAAAACTAGCTACTTTACAAACCCCAGCAGAAGCCATTGAACTCATCATCGTCGATGACGGGAGTAGCGATAGAACAAGCGACCTATGCCAACAAGAGATAGATCACCAATTTCCGAGAGGGAAATTAATCACGCTCGAGAAGAACAGGGGAAAGGGTAATGCTCTCAGGATAGGGGTAGCAGTAGCTAGCTCTCCTGTCGTAATAACAATGGATGCAGATATGGCAACTGATCTATCTGCCATGGAACCTGCAATAACGGGGCTTCAGGAATATCACATTGTCGTGGGGTCACGATCTATTAAAGGATCACAAACTCAAGGAACTACCAGCGCAAGAAGATTCGTAACCATTGGATTCTCATTCTTTCTGCGGCTACTCACTAAGCATAAGATCTCAGATACCCAATGCGGATTCAAAGCATACAGAAGCCCAGTTGCCAAAATACTATTTTCATCTTCAAGATTGAAAGGGTTTGCTCAGGATGCAGAAATCCTTGACCTTGCATATCGACACAATTTCTCTATCTTGGAAATCCCTGTGATTTGGACATCTATTCCAGATTCGAAGGTAAACCTGATCCGAGATTCGTTAAGTTCATTCTTAGAATTCATCTGGTATCGGCTAAACGCAGGCAAGAACATGCGGATTTATGGAATCAGCCTTCTCGGTAATGGAAGCGAAGAGCAGACAATCGAAAGTGGAATGCTTGGTTTTTTCTCATCAGAAAGTATCTATCTCCGGTGTGGATCGACAACGGATATTTTGATGCCAGGACTGGACCGTCCTGCAATCCAAATAATCTCTGACTCTTTTCAACGCAGATACCCAGACTATGAGGTCTGCAACTGTAGTCACACTCTTCGTGACCTCGCATCCGTAGGGAGCTAACTCTATTCTGCTTGGATCCAAGCAAAGTTTGAGCTGTAGAATATGAGCAGGAAAGCTAGGGGGTGCGATGTCGAAATCGCCTGAACAAGAAAATAATTTTCAGGGGGTCATAGGGAAGACGATAAAAGACTCAGAACCATGGTTTGAGATCCCAAATCACCCAGGGGAAGATGCCCCTAACATTGTCATCATACTGTTAGATGACACAGGTTTTTCTCAACTTGGATGCTACGGATCATCGATCGATACAAGCAACATAGACGCTCTTGCTGCGCATGGACTGCAGTTTACGAATTTTCACGTCACCCCGCTATGTTCGCCTACTAGAGCATCACTACTCACAGGAAGATCTCAACATGCAGTCGGTATGAGAGCCGTATCAAACTTTCGAACCGGATTTCCAAACATGCTCGGGCACATAACAAATCAGGCTGCAACGGTATCGGAAATCTTAAACACATACGGGTATGCGACCTTTTGCGTAGGGAAGTGGCATCTTGCGCCAATGGAAGACTGTTCGGCTGCGGGACCTTTTTCTCAGTGGCCCCTTGGGCGAGGGTTCGACCGATTTTATGGCTTTCTTGAAGGAGAAACAGATCAATTCAATCCAAGTCTCACAAAGGATAATCACCATATTGACCCGCCNGCNAAACCAGACGANGGGTATCACCTTTCCGAAGACCTCGTTGACAATTTTCTCGCTATGGTAGGTGATTTAAAGGGAGTCAGACCCGACAGNCCCTTCTTCGCTTACGTACCTTTTGGGGCAACACATGCACCCCATCAAGCACCTCAAGAATATTTGGAAAAATACCGAGGTAAATTCGATGAAGGCTGGGACATTACCCGAGACCAATGGCATCGAAACCAGCTGAAACTAGGAATTATTCCTGAAGGGACAAAACTAGCTCCAAGAAATCCTGGTGTAGATGCCTGGGAAGACCTGCCAGATGCACAAAAGAAGCTCGCGGCAAGACTTCAGGAAGCATTCGCTGCCTTTCTTGACCATACCGATGACCAGATCGGAAGAATCATCAACGGTTTACGCGACATTGGACAGTTGGATAACACAATCGTAATTTTGCTTTCAGATAACGGGGCCTCTCAAGAAGGCGGGCCCTTTGGCGTCATGCACGAAATGAAATTTTTCAATGGGATTTTAGANAAACCTGATGAAGCCGTTGAAAGAATAGANGATATAGGTGGCCCTCATAGTCACACCAATTANCCCTGGGGATGGGCACAAGCCGGAAACACNCCATTTAAATGGTATAAACAAAATACGCATGAGGGCGGAGTGCATGTNCCACTNATAATCCACTGGCCAGAAGGAATAGAANAATCACAAAATGGCCAGTTACGAAATCAATTCGCCAATGTGTCAGATATTGCNCCAACCATTTATGANCTNCTAGGNATCACTCCACCTGATACATATAAGGGCATTGAACAGNTGCCAGTAACAGGCCACTCCTTTGCGCATCTCTTAAACAANNCTGAAGCAGAATCAAACAATAAAGTCCAATATTTTGAAATGGCGGGAAGCCGAGCAATCATNGCGGANGGTTGGAAAGCAGTAACCCGACACATACAAGGAACCGACTANGACGANGAGCCATGGGAGCTATACGACCTTTCCTCAGANTGGTCAGANTGTAATGACCTAGCAGAATCCAACCAGTCAAAACTTAAGGAACTGCAGCAGTTATGGTGGGATGAAGCGCACAAACATGGCGTCATGCCTTTAGACGACAGAACGATAGAACTCTTCGGCTCTAGGTTTCGTGAGCGATCACCACACTCACCAGATAGAAAATATGTCTATAGGCCCCCTATGTCACCCATTCCCGCTCAAGCTGCAGCAAGTATCGGTGGAAGAAGTTTTGATATCACAGGAAAAGTAAGTTTCAAATCAGGTGAAAGAGGCGTACTTTTTGCCTATGGAACTGAGAANTCNGGAATATCCTTCTTCGTCCTCAACGACCGACTNATNATTGACTACAACGCATTNGACGATCATTCAATCATTGAATCAGAAGCAACGATTCCNAACGGTGAAGTAGAACTCAAAGCAGAGTTCCGAAGGCTAGGAAACAATGGAACCATTGAACTTTTCATCAATCAAGAACCAAATGGGACAATAGAAGTCCCGCTTTACATGAGGATGATTTCCTCAGTAGGCGCAAGTATCGGATTTGACCACGGATCTCCAGTATCGGAACTATACAAGGATTCTTTTCCATACAGTGGAAAATTAGAAGAGCTAGAAATACAACTCGTCGCTCGTGAACCTCGAGACCTTAAAGAGGTTCAGCAACGCGCAGAAAACGCCAAACAATAGGGAGCNAAAATGATCGACGTTACTTTACTAGGGACAGGTTCTCCGATACCTGACCCACACAGGGCTGGGCCTTCAACGCTGGTGCAGGCGGGCGATGAGAACTACTTAGTTGATGCTGGGCGGGGAGTGCTTATGCGTCTTGCCGGTGCAGGATGCGCTCCAACCATGCTCACCGCAGTACTNCTAACTCATCTTCACAGCGANCATATAACAGATTTAAATGATGTGATCACATCCTCTTGGGCTCTCAATATGGATGATCCTAAGCCTCTGAGAATTGTAGGTCCAGAGGGGACAAAGGAAACCGTAGCCAGAATCCTCCACTTTCTAGATCTTGATATCGGGTACAGACTCGCTCACCATGATGANCTNAATGAACCTCCNCAGGTGGAAGTCACAGAAATCACTAAAGGATCATTGGACTTATCGACTACGGTGAGTATTTCTACAGCCCCNACGGATCATCGACCNGTTGACCCAACAATCGCCTTCCGGTTTGACTACCAAGAAAGTTCTGTTGTCGTCGCAGGNGACACGATCCCATGTNCNGANCTAGATCAACTTTGCAACGGNGCGAAAGCGCTAGTTCATACAGCAATAAGAAAAGACATTATTGAAACNCTTCCGCTGCAAAGAGCTAAAGATATTCTGAACTATCACTCATCTGTAGAAGAAGCAGCGGAAACTGCTCAAAGAGCAGGAATGGAAACGTTAATTCTGACTCACTACGTGCCAGGAATCCCCCCAGCAGAAAATGAATTCCATGAGTTAGTAGCGCAGCAGTGGCGTGACAGAGCCGCTGAAAACTTCTCAGGAAAAATTGAGATCGGCGATGATTTGCTGAAAATTTCTCTTTAATAGTCAAATAACGAAAGGACAACAGTGGATACTATTCGAACTCCAGATACCCAGTTTGAGAATGTAGTTGATTACGGATTTCAACCGAACTATCAGGAAATAAATGACCAAGATGGCGGGACTCTTCGAGTGCACTATCTTGATGAAGGGCCGGCAGGTGCTAACCCTGTTCTCCTGCTTCATGGCGAACCATCATGGAGTTACCTATACCGGCACATGATTCCTATCCTCGTCGAAGAAGGCCATCGAGTTATCGTGCCGGACTTAGTTGGTTTCGGCAAAAGCGACAAGCCACTTGAACAAACTGATTACTCTTACGCAAGGCATGTTGAATGGATGAGGGAGCTAATCTTCGACCATTTAAACCTGAGCTCCATTACATTCTTTGGGCAGGACTGGGGTGGTCTAATCGGATTACGCCTGATAGCACAAAAACCAGACCGGTACGACCGTGTCGTTATCGGCAACACTGGACTTCCAACAGGTAAGGGAGAAGCGACTGAAGCCTTCCTTGCTTGGCAGAAATTTTCACAAACAGCTCCAGAATTCCCAATAGGAAAGCTCATCAATAGCGCCTGCATCAGGGACCTCACAGAAGACGAAATCCAAGCATATGACGCACCATTTCCCACAGATGAATACAAAGCAGGAGCAAGAATATTCCCGTCGTTCGTTCCAACAAGTATCGACGACCCTGCTAGTCAAGACAATATCGCTGCTTGGGAAGTGCTCAGTGAATATGAAAAGCCATTTCTTCTCGCATTCAGTGATAGCGACCCAGTCACCAAAGGCGGAGACGCCCCATTTCACGCAAAAGTACCTGGAGCCCAAGGACAGAACCATGTCACTATAGAAAATGCTGGGCATTTCCTACAGGAAGATAAAGGCAAGGAACTTGCAGAGATAATGAATGACTTTATAGCCAGCACATCACCAGAAAGAGGAGACAGCTAATGGCAGGGCCTAAATACGGTCAAATAGATCACGACTATGGTTTGCGACTTGCTACCACACAACCTGATGAGGATGGGCCAATTTGGATGGTTAACCTCATGAAATATCATGACGTAGCACAATATGCAGACAGTTCTTCACAGGAAATATCGGGCCGTGAAGCGGATAATCTCTATACACCACTCGAACCTCTTGCAGCCATCGGAGCAGAAATCGTCTACGTCGGCGATGTTGAAACAAAACTCTTGGGAGACGAGCGAGACTGGGACAGAATTGCAGTAGTCAAGTATCCAACGCGACGGTCGTTCATCGATATGCAACAGCGCAAAGACTTCAAAGAAAAGCACGTGCATAAGGAAGCAGGTATGCAAGAAACAATAGTTATGGGGTGCTTACCTGTAGATCTTCCAGCTACAGATATATCGGAAACAGATTGGGAAGACGTCCCATACCCGCCATCCGAAAAAGATGGCCCGATTGCCGTATTGCATGTCCTCAAGTTTGGGTTAGGCGCCAAAATGGACGAAACCCCCCAAGATATGGAGAAATACCAAGAAAAAGCTGCGGAGGTAGCTCTTAAAAACGGTTTACGAATCTCTGGATGGTTTGGCGTAGAAGGAACCATAGTTGGTGATGGAAGGAAATGGGATCAAGTCCGTTTCAATACGTTCCCGAGCAAAGCAGCTTTCATGGAAGTTGTAAACGACCCCAACAGACTCGAAGCGCAAAAAAAGCACCGAGAGAAAGCTATCGCAGATACGTACACACTGATTGTGCGAACATCATTGGATAACATAGCCGCTTCCACTAGCCCTCCCAGCTAGCCGGTCACCGTATGAACATTCTGAAGAATGGCTTCAGTAATCTCCTCGGGACTCTCCCATATAAACATATGGCCGGCCTGTTTAACCGTGATCATCTCAGCGGAAGGAATTAAATCAGCTATTCTTTGATTTTCACTATGGGTAGTTAAAAGATCGTTCGCACCACAGACAACAGTCGTCGGTGAGTCGATAAGAGGAAGTAAGCCTCGAATATCGTACTGAAGCAAACCGAGTGAAGCATCAATACGGTGTGGGGTGGGGCAACGCTGTCCAAGTTCGAGGGCGTCATTGACCATTTCTCGAGAAGGAGTCCTCCCGAATAAGGCAAATCTTGCTAGCGCAGGGCCGTGAACTGGATGATCTATCAATCTCTGGTACCAGACTTGGTTCGATAAGCCGAGGAAGAACTGCCGGATTTTTCCGCTTGTATCTGCAAGAGTTGAAAGCAGTGTTAAGGAGGCTACTCTTTTCCCAGCCGATGAAGGTCCCATCGTAAGCAGCGACATAGCAGCAATTCCTCCCATCGAATGTCCAACTAGGTGCACGTCATGGAGATCCAATGCGTGCAGAACCTCACCTAGATCAAGTCCTTGGCGTTCCGGTCCAAATCCGGCAGAACCTACAGTTGACCCCCCGTGTCCACGTTGATTTACTCCAACAACACAGCAGCCTTCGTCAATCAAACTTTGAGCTATAGGTCCAAAGCAATGGTGATCGGCAGATAATCCGTGGATGAGAACTATTACCGGCCCAGTGAGCGTGCCAGAGATTTCTACAACCAATTCAGCTCCATCATCTGTACGTACAGTGGTTGCATGTCCTTTGGGCCAGCGAGGTGTTTCCCAATTGGGAGGCTTTTGCACAGTATCGATCTTTCTCAACGTCAAACGTTCCAAGATCATTACAGCCAAAGCTGAAAGAGCAGGGGCAATAACAAAAACCTTAAACAAAGTTTTCAGGCGCATTGGCGTAGCTTACATCGCAAATTTCAGAGTGGCCTTAGCGACAACGATATTTGGCGTTGACTCTTCGGATTCAGGGAAAAACGAGCCTGTTCAGCCGTCGGTAACGCAACCGTTGGATGCGTCTTCGACGAGGCGGATGTACTTCCACAAGGTGCCTGATGTGGCCTTGAATGGTGGCGCCTCCCATTGCTCCGCACGGGCAGAGAGCTCGTTGTCACTGATCTCCAGTGTTATCTCATGGCTTTCGTCGTCGATCGTTATGACATCCCCGTCACGGACCAGTGCGATTGGGCCGCCTTCCTGTGCCTCGGGAACAACATGTCCTACAATAAAACCGTGGCTTCCACCTGAGAAGCGTCCGTCAGTGATCAAGGCTACATCGTCGATAAAGCCCGCTCCTGCAAGCGCACTGGTGGGTGTCAGCATCTCAGGCATTCCTGGCCCACCCTTGGGGCCTTCATAACGAATCACAATTACATCGCCCGACTGGATCCGACCTTCTTCGAGTCCCGCAATCATGTCTTCTTCAGAGTCAAACACACGCGCTGGCCCTGTAAAAAGCAGGCCTTGTTTCCCAGTGATCTTTCCTACCGAGCCTCCAGGCGCAAGGTTTCCATGCAGGATTGAAATATGGCCTCTCGACTTCACTGCGTCCTCGAGCGAAGCAAGAACGTCTTGATCCTTTAGGAGGTGTGGAACCTCGGACAGGTTTTCGCCCAACGTCTTGCCGGTAACCGTCATCTGGTCGCCGTCGAGCATGCCCTCGTCGAGCAAGTAACGCATCACACCAGGAACACCACCAACATCATGGAGGTCTTCCATCACATACTGTCCTGACGGTTTCAGATCAGCGAGCAGCGGTACTCGCGAACTCGTTGCGAGCCAATCGTCAAGGTTTAACTCGAGCTCGAATGCACGGGCCATAGCGATCATATGCAATACAGCATTAGTTGACCCGCCAAGTGCCATAGTCACAACCATTGCATTCTCAAGTGACTCGCGAGTGACAATCCGTCGTGGCGTCAATCCTTCCGACAGAAGCATTTCCATCATTGCGCCAGCAGTAACGCACTCTTGGATTTTTGCCGGATCCTCAGCTGGGGTGCATGACGAATACGGCAGGCTCAGGCCCATCGCTTCGATGGCTGTCGCCATCGTATTTGCGGTGTACATCCCCCCGCAAGCTCCAGCTCCTGGAATAGCGCACGACACAATCGTCTGGCGTTCTTCTTCTGTAATCGCCCCTGCTAGAAATTGCCCATAACTCTGAAAGGCCGATACAACGTCAAGTTTCTCTTCGACACCCCCAATGGTGCCACAGCCTGCTCGGATTGTGCCGCCATAGACCATGATTGCTGGACGATCTAGGCGCCCCATTGCAATAATGCAGCCCGGCATGTTTTTATCACACCCAGGCAAGGTGACAAGGCCGTCGTACCACTGGGCTGCCATAACCGTTTCGATTGAATCGGCGATCAAATCTCGGCTTTGCAGTGAATATGACATACCATCAGTTCCCATAGACATACCATCGGAGACACCAATTGTGTTGAATCGCATTCCGACGAGACCTGAGTCAACTACCCCTTGTTTCACGTGAACGCCAAGGCCGTCAAGATGCATATTGCACGGGTTTCCTTCGTACCAGCATGCTGCGATACCGATCTGAGGCTTATCCAGATCTGACTGACTCAAACCGGTGGCTAAGAGCATCGCTTGAGAGGCTCCCTGGCTCTTGGGCTGAGTAATCCGTGACGAGTGGATATTCATCTGGACAGGTTGTTCATTCATAGATTTTAAACCTCAGCTTCTTTTCAATTTTCGTCCCAATTGGATCGCAAGTAATTTGCTATCCACTTTAGCTAACCCAACTGAGAATAATGAGCGACCATGTTACGTACAAATGTTCAGACATTATTTCTTCATATGGGTTCAGGCCTGCCATGCCCCACTTTCGTCGCTGAAATCCTGTGCGGCTTTTGTCATCCACTCGAAGTTTGTTTTACGGGCTGAAGACGAAGATACTTCAGCGATCGTTTCAGGTACATCTAAACGAATGCTTTCATCAACATTCTCTCCACTTCTTGGTGCAACGGCTAACGTCGGAAGGCTCGAAAGAGACTCGAGCATATGCGCTTCACTATCGTAGAACTGTACATCGTTGATTTGTACCCACTTATCAGCACCCATAACAACGACATCATACCCCCGAGCAATGTCAGCAATAAGCTGCAATGAAGTACGAAGAACATTCACCTCAGGAAAGTCTGTAAAAGAAGCAGTAATCACTTGCAGTCTTTCTTCTAGCGAAGGCTTCTCAATCATAGGTTTGGCCAAAGCAACTTCAGAGACAACTAAATCAATGCGATCGAGCTCATGAAGCCGTATAGCTGCTTTAACTATTGCCACATGCCCGACAGTAGGAGGATTAAATGAACCCGGATAAACACCTCTTTTCATGAACGAACCTCTCCATATCGAGCTTGGGAATCCTCAAAACGACGAAATCCTATTATTACCAGCATCAGGCCAATGATCAGAGCTCCCGTCATTGCGTATGAAACAGGATTAATTCCTTTCCATTCATAGAGCAGTGCGCCACTGATAGCTCCAAAAAATCTTCCCATAGACCAACCAGCGTAGACATACCCCATCATCTTCCCTCGAGCCTTGCCATCCAATTCAGTACAAATAGAAAGCATTGACACAATCACACACTCAGTGCACACAAACCAAGCCGCAATTATAAAAAGGGCTACCCCAAACGTTGAGTTCCCCAAAGGTAGNAGAAGAGAAAGAGGGAGAGATAAAAGNAATGCTGATTTCGCTACAGATGTTTTACCAATCCGATCTCCATAAAGGGCGACGCCCCCAGAACCNACAAGTTCAGCGACGCCAATAATTAAAGCAACCAAACCTAGGCCTGAAGTAGATACCCCATGTTGATCTTCGAGAAACGTAGCGAAGGTAACAAGCATCATCATATGCCCGGTTCCCAGAGCAATCATCGCAATAAGGATTAACCGTGTGGTTGTAGACCATTGTTGTGGNCCAGAAGTGTTTCCTTTGCTGGAGCTAGATGATGGGAGNTACACCCAGAGCGCTGAGCTCGTAATTAAACACAGCAATGAAACGGCGATAAATGGAGTCCGCCAAGTCCCTAAACGTATTAATAAAGCAGCTAGCGGCATACCAACAATGAAGGAAAAAGCCCAAGTTGTCTCTACTATTCCAACCGCCCTAGATCTATCGCTGAAAGGAACCGATGCTCCAGTCCAAGTGCTAGAGCCGACATCAAAAGAAACTTTCGAGATTGAGATAGCGATCAAGGCGAACGTGAAAACAACTAAACCGTTACTAGCACCTTGAAGGCAAGCAGCCATTCCTAAACCACATAGGGCAGCAACCATAACTCTTTTGGTTCCTTGCCGATCAGTCAATTTTCCCAATGCAGGGCCACTAATTTCGACTAGATCCCTGAGGGCAAGAGTGGTTCCTAGTGTGGCTGTAGAGACCCCAATACCTCTGGCAATAGTTGGAAGAAAGGGGAATACCATTCTGTAAGCCACATTCGATACAAACCTAGCGAAAACGACAAAAGCGAACCCTTTGGGCAATTTTTGGCTATTGCCTTCGGTGGGAGTATCTGGATCCGACGCAGAAGTCATATAACGAGCGTATGCGAAAGGTCAAAGTCTCCCACGAATACCGGAAATTTCTAGAAAGTCTCTGATTTCCCAAATTTCCTGCCTCTACTTGATTCAGACTGGATAGCGTTAAAGGGTCAAAGTATCACAGTGATAGGTGAGAGCAATGCAAACTAATGGTGGGAAAGCCCTTATGAAGAACCTCGAAGCTGAGGGTGTAGAGATACTTTTTGGCCTTCCTGGGGGAGCAATCCTCCCAGCATATGACCCACTCATTGATTCCAGCATGCGCCATATCCTTGTCCGCCATGAACAGGGGGCGGGGCATATGGCTGAAGGGTATGCCCATGCAACTGGTAAACCCGGAGTTGCTATGGTTACGAGCGGTCCGGCAGCGACAAACATGGTCACCCCGTTAGCTGATGCCATGCTCGATTCAGTGCCTCTTGTCTGCATCACCGGCCAAGTAGCTAGCGGCGCCATAGGGTCAGATGCTTTTCAAGAGTGCGATACGACAGGCATAACGATGGCTGTAACAAAGCATAATTTCTTAGTTAGTGAAGCGTCAGAAATTCCGCAGGTCATTCACGATGCATTTCATATCGCTACAACAGGTCGACCAGGTCCAGTTCTGGTAGATATCCCGAAAGATCTTGTCGATCCAAATAACCCGGCTTCCCAATTCGAAGATTATGAACCAAGCGGACATAACCTTCCTGGGTATAACCCCATAATTGATCCAGATCCTGAAAGAATTCGAGAAGCCGCAGAACTTATTCTCCAATCAGAGAGACCGATCATTTATAGCGGGGGAGGGATACTTAAAGCCCGAGCCGCCTCTCAATTAAGAGAGCTCGCTGAGATGCTAGACATACATGTCGTCACTACGCTNATGAACAGGGGCGGATTTCCAGATGATCACCCTCTTGCCCTCGGNATGCCAGGAATGCATGGGAACTACACTGCCGTTACTGCATTGCAGGAAGCTGACCTGCTTATCACATTAGGAGCCAGATTTGATGATCGTGTGACAGGTCGACTTGATGGTTTCGCTCCTGATGCGAAAATTATCCACGCTGATATAGATCCAGCGGAATTCAACAAAGTACGCTTTGCCGACGTGGCGATACAAGGTGATGTCGGGANNACAATCAATGAATTGTTGAACGCACTCAATCAACTTCATGAGACAANACAGCATCCAGACCGGAGTGAATGGAAATCTACAGTTAGCGGATGGAAAGAACGATTTCCCCTTGTATATGACGAGTGGGAACTAGGAGAAGGTCTCAAGCCACAATATGTCATCGAACAGCTGCGAGATTTAACGCCCGATGACACAATTGTTGCATCTGGAGTGGGGCAGCATCAAATGTGGGCAAGCCAGTTCTGGCACTTCAACCATCCCTACACATGGATCAACTCTGGTGGATTGGGAACGATGGGCTTTGCTGTTCCAGCCGCGATCGGTGCCAAAGCAGGCGTTCCTGACCGAATGGTCTGGGCTATAGATGGAGATGGTTGCTTTCAAATGACAAATCAAGAACTGGTNACGGCNCGGATAGAGAATCTTCCAGTAAAAATTGCNATCCTTAATAATGGATATCTTGGCATGGTCCGGCAATGGCAAGAACTCTTCTATGACGAAAGATACAGTGAGGTGCATCTCCAACCCGATCTACCGGATTACAAGATGCTTGCGGAATCAATGGGGTGTGTAGGAATACGGGTTGAATCTCCAGAAGAAGTCCAGCCTGCCATAGAAGAAGCAAANGAANTCGATGACCGCCCNGTAGTTATTGATTTTCGAACTGAAGCCTCCGAGAATGTGTATCCGATGGTCCCAGCCGGAAAATCAAATAGCGATGTTATCGTCCACCCATCTCAGGAAACACCGTGACCTCTTCAACGCCCTCACATACGCTTGTTGTTCGAGTTGAGAACAAACCAGGAGTCCTAGCTCGCGTAGCGGGACTGTTCGCTCGTAGAGGATTCAACATTGTTTCTCTAGCCGTGGCCCCAACTGAAAACACCCTCTTCAGTAGGCTAACGATCGTAGTCGATGCTGAGTCAGCGCCCATTGAACAGGTAGTCAAACAGCTCGATAAGTTGATAAACGTTGTCGAAATTCAAGAATTAGCTCCAACGGAATCAGTTACCCGTGAACTCATTCTCGCAACAGTTCAAGTNAACGATGGNCAAGAAGANCGAATTATGAAAAATATAGAGAACTTCGAAGCNAACATCTTAAATGTGGGCCCTCAGAGAATCATGGTNTCACTCTCTGGAGACGTAGATCAAGTAGATNAATTTGAAGCNTCTCTTGAAGAATTTGGAATTATNGAAATTCAACGAACAGGAACCATTGCGCTTNCAAGCATAAGCAACAGTTAAACATGAAGTAGGCCCACNCATATGGGACTATCAGAGAAAAATACAGATAACGTTAAATCANGATTAAGGAGAANTTCATGGCAAATATCTACTATGAAGCAGACGCTGATAGGTCATATATTGATGGGAAAAAAGTTGCAGTACTCGGCTATGGATCCCAAGGGCATGCTCACGCCCTAAACCTAAAAGAATCCGGCGTGGAAGTCTGTGTTGGGCTCCGACCAGAATCTTCTTCCGTGGCAAAAGCAGAAGAAGCAGGACTAACAGTCATGAACATAGCGGAAGCTTCAGCATGGGCAAATGCCGTTATGATCCTTCTACCGGACACCGAACAGGCTGATATTTATGACGCCCATATAGGGCCAAATTTGGAACCGGGAGACATTGTCATGTTCTCTCATGGGTTTAATATTCGCTTTGACCTTATTCAACCTCCCAGTGATGTCGACGTCGTCATGGTCGCCCCCAAAGGCCCAGGCCACCTTGTGCGTAGGACTTATGTTGAAGGCGGAGGAGTGCCGTGTCTCATAGCAGTAGAAAATGATGCATCCGGATCAGCGAAGGAATTCGCCTTGGCATACGCCGATGCAATCGGAGGAGCACGAGCTGGAGTGATAGAAACAACTTTCACCGAAGAATGCGAAACAGATCTATTCGGTGAGCAAGTTGTCCTCTGCGGAGGGATAACAGAATTAGTCCGAAGCGGATTCGATACCCTTGTCTCAGCCGGCTATCAACCTGAAATAGCCTATTTCGAGTGTCTACATGAACTAAAGCTTATTGTTGATTTAATGTACGAAGAAGGAATAGCCGGAATGCGCTATAGCGTTTCAGACACAGCTGAATACGGAGACCTTACCAGAGGGCCTCGTGTGATAGATGACCACGTCCGAGCAACTATGCAAACCATTCTTGACGAAATTCAAAGTGGAAAATTCGCCGACGAGTGGGTAGCAGAATCCCGTGGAGGGCGCGAAAACTTCTTAAGGTTAGAAGCAGCAGGACACGAACTCCCAATAGAAAAAATCGGCAAAGAACTCCGCTCCATGATGCCTTGGATCTCTTCGGGAAAGCAAAGCGTGAAAGATTCCAGCGGCGGGCAAGGCTAACAGGCCAATAAATAATTTCTCTCTCAGGTTGTGATCGCTGCTCATTTCTGATTGAATCAAAGGAACATTAAGAGTGGTTCATAAGAATGGACCCGGCAACCTAGGACGGACACCCAAGGTGCTTTCCCGTTAATTCGGGGATGTGGTGCTAAAGCGCAAGTAATTGTCCCTGACAAATTCTAAGCGGAAGCGTCAAAGCGAAAGGGTCTCCTCCAAACAGGAGGGAAATCATGAGTGAATGGCAGTTCGAAACACAGCAGATTCATGCTGGACAAGAACCGGATGCAGCGACTAATGCGAGAGCTGTTCCGATATACCAAACAACATCATTTACATTTAACAGCGCTGAACATGCAGCAAATTTATTTGCGCTTGCAGAAATGGGGAATATCTACACCCGGATCATGAATCCAACACAGGGGGTATTCGAAGCGCGAGTAGCTGCATTGGAAGGCGCTACAGAAACAGCCGTCGGAATACCGGGAGCTCTAGCTCTGGCATCCGGACAAGCTGCTGAAACACTTGGAATTTTGACAATTCTAGAGTCAGGGGATCATCTTGTTTCCGGCGCATCGCTGTATGGAGGAACCTACAATCTATTCCATTACACCTTGCCCAAACTTGGAATTGACGTGACGTTTGTTGAAGATCCAGATGACTTAGATGCTTGGCAAGCTGCTGTTCAAGATAACACCAAGCTCTTTTATGGAGAAATGAACCCTAACCCTAAAAATAACTGGCTTGATGTCAGCGGGGTCAGCGAAGTTGCCCATAAAAATGGTGTGCCACTCATGGTGGACAATACGGCGGCGACACCCTACCTTGTCCGACCATTTGAACATGGAGCAGATATCGTCGTTCATTCTGCAACTAAGTACATCGGCGGACACGGAAATTCAATAGGTGGTCTGCTTGTTGACGGAGGAAGCTTTGATTGGGGAGAAAGTGGAAAATTCCCTAACATGACTGAACCCGATCCAAGTTATGGAGGGTTAGCTTACTGGCCGGCCCTAGGGCATGGAAGCTACATTATTAAAGCACGTGTCCAGATGCTTCGAGATATAGGAGCATCAACAACACCGTTTAACTCTTTCTTATTCCTTCAAGGTTTAGAGACTCTTAGTCTTCGTATGGAACGCCATTGCAGCAACGCTTTGGCTGTCGCCCAATACCTTGACGGGCATGATCAAGTTGAATCGGTCGCCTACGCCGGGTTAGAAAGCAGCCAGTGGCATTCACGGGCAACTGAACTTACCGGTGGAAAAGGTTATGGCGCTATTCCTGCTTTCAATATCAAGGGTGGTGTGGAAGCCGGAAGGAAGTTCGTTGAAGGACTAGAACTACATAGCCATGTTGCCAATATTGGAGATGTGCGAAGCTTGGTTATTCATCCAGCTTCGACCACGCATAGTCAATTAACTGAAGAAGAGCAGGCTGATACGGGTGTATATCCGGGGCTTGTTCGTCTATCGGTAGGTATTGAACATATTGATGACATCATTGCCGATTTGGAGAAAGGTTTTGCCGCTGCGAAATAATTGACCTTTATAGATCTGCTGGGGTAGCGAAATGCTGCCCCAGCACCAATCGTGATTTGCCTGCTTGCCGCGATTCTAAATAAGGAGCTAAAACGGGGATGAGGTCCCTCCTAGGGCTTATTAGACCAAAAAATATGAACTAGGAGGTTCAAATGAAAACATTCTTTGTGAATGCACGGTATCTAATCGTTCCAGTGATGTCAGTTCTAACTATCGCTGGAATTCTATTAGGAGGTGTGTACGCATGGACAGGCGTAATTCTTTTCGGCATGAACACTGTAGCTGACACGCTTACGAGAAATATCCACCATCGAGCTGAATTTGCATCAGATGGGACGTCATATGGACGTAAAAGATTCCAATACGCGGTTATGTATTTTATGCTGCCCGTCTTTATTACTTTTCAAATCGCCTTGGCATGGCAGATACATCAATATGTGGACAATGCAAGTGGTGCGATTTCTTTAACAAGTCTTGTTGGTGC
>PBPU01000023.1 GCA_002724825.1 Acidimicrobiaceae bacterium | reverse complement strand
TATCGCTAGAAACCACGGAAATAACCACATCTGACGTTGGTTGAGCGTCCAAAACAACGGTAAATGTGTCTGTTGAACCGGTTTCTGCCACTGTAGTGGAGCCCCCGGACTGGGTGACGGTAAATCCTGCCGTATCGTTGTCAGTGGTAGAAACTGACACCGTTTGATCGGCTACACCGTCATAAGCATCATCTGAGATTGCATCAACTACTGCAATTGATAGTGCAGTAGTCTGTGAGCCATCAATAATGCTGTCGTCAACCCCTGTAACAGTAACGGTTTGTGGGGTATCCCAGTTACCGCTGGTAAACGTCAACGTCGACGGGGCAGCTGTAGCTTCGTTTTCATCAGCTGATGAGACTGAGAACACTACATCTGTCGACGGTTGTACGTCTAAAACAACGGTAAATGTATCTGTAGAGCCATTTTCTCCCACTGTTGTGGAGCCTCCGGACTCTGAAATAGTGAATGCTTCACCTTCAGCTAGTGCTGCTGGTGTGAATGGAGTTAAGAGCGAAAATAATGATGTAAAAAACGCTGTGAACAGGACAAATAGCCCTAAAGCCGAACCACGTCGGCTAGAAAAATATGAACGCGAATGTCGCGAAAAGCGGTTATACATTTATTTGGCTGCCCATTCCTTAAGGAATTACTACCTAGTAGAATCACCACTAGGAAATGAACAAGCTAACAAATATTTCAAGAAAAAATAAGGGGTAGAAGCTATCTAAGTGAATTTCGCATGTGAAAAGCGAAAGTAGCTTTTTGCCTTTTTGCAATCTTAGGTGAAAATCGCTATAGAACTATAAAAAATCTTTTAAATCGATAATTTTTTCATATTTAAAAGTTTTTGTGTGCGAATATCACAGTAAATTTTTTTATTGTTTAGTAAATAGGAATAAGATTATGCGAGACAAACATCCCAAAACTGCGAAAACAGTTATAATAACGGTATGGACGAACTTGATAGCTTAATCATCGAACAGCTAATCGAAGACTCTCGACGATCAGTAACGGAAATCGCACAAGCTATTTCACTAAGCCACTCGGCAACCAGAATACGTCTAGGAAAATTAGTTGACTCCGGAGTCATCAAACGATTTACTATTGAACTAGCAGATGATGCAGAACTTGNAGAAGGCGTAAAAGAGAGTGCACCTTTACCTAANGAAGAGAATAAGCNGCTGGAAGTTTCAAGTGCGTTCGTAGATTTTCGGATAGAAACGAGCGAGGATTTAGACAAGTTCGTTCTATTAGCGGATCAAATTCCCGAAATTACCGCTGCTTTTTCTCTACAGGACAAATTTAACTGTCGAATCCTCATGGAATGTGAAGACCCGAAAAGCCTCATGAAGTTATTGAGTACCTTGAAAGAAAGCTTATCATTTGAAGTCGTGCAAAGTTGTGGAGTAGAAAGACCCCTTCTGGGCTTTAACCACTATCAAACNAATGGCNCGAGGAGTGATCTTGATTCTGAAGNCGGATTATCTCATGAAAAAACACTCAGCCCAGAACCTAAAGAATTTGGAAACGACCTTTTACAGTTTGAAATATCTGCAATGGAAAAATCTGCTTATGCGGACCCAGGAGAAGAGCAAAAGGTTGTTCGCATGGCTGTNAAACTNGTAGAAAGCAACNATTAAATGTGTCGTATTCGTCAGACCTTGTGATTTAGATTTCTATACGAATCTAAATTGACTATTATTAAGCTATGGACCAATTAGACTTTCAAATTCTCGAGTTACTTTCAAATAACTCCCGTATTTCTGTGACAGAAATTTCTAAGCAAATTGGAAGAAGCCACTCTGCTACTAGGCTGCGCTTGACAAAAATTGTTGATTCCGGCGTGATTGAGAAATTTACAATAGTTCTTGACGAAGAGATTTATGGGCAGTTTTCAAATCAAAGACCTTCAACCGAAGACAGTGCNGATNTTAANGCTGGGGTAAAAGAAGAGGGAAAAGAAAATGGATTACCTCAACCTGAGAATCTGCAAACCAATAGTGCTGTGAAAGACACAGATCGAATTACTGACTCTCGGCCGGTGATAGGATCCACATCTCGGTAGTTGTATTCATCAGACTAAACTGATAAGCCATCTAGATATTTAATCCTTAAATATNAGGGGAAATTGTGCCTAATCCTTTANACGGAAAACTTCTNGCGTTAGACGTCGATGGCACATTGCTTGATGCGAAAGGTCGGCTTCGGAAGCGAACAAAATTAGCGATTCAAGCTGCAAGTGATTCCGGTTCTGTCGTGACGCTTGCAACGGGTCGTGACTGGCTGGCTGTTGAGAAACTGATGGAGATACTCCCCTCGGTTCAATACGCTGTGTGCACAAACGGAATCGAGGTTTATAGCAAGAAAGGGCATAGGCTGACCGCACGTGAAATTGATTTCGATATTGCTCAGATGGCTATTCACAGTATTCGCCAAAAACTTCCGGGAGTAGCAATTGGTGTTGGGATCCGAGGACAGCTAGTTGGCGAGCCAGATATTGCTAAGGCATTGCCAGCAATGCCAGCGGGGGTTACTTCATTCCCAGCGAAAATAGTTCCTGATGTTATGGAGGAAATGACTAGCAATGCACAAGACATAGTGGTCTACCACTCGGACTACCATTCACGAATAGAAGACCTTTACGAAATAGTCGGCGAAATCGTTCGAGATAAACAGATCGACGTTGTTTTCAGCGGTCTACCTATGGTCGAAATTGTTCCTGCAGGGTGCGGTAAAGAAACGGGATTATCCTGGCTTTGTTCTCATTTAGGAATAGCGTCTACAGAAGTCATCGCATTTGGCGATGGGATGAATGATCTTTCAATGCTTAAATGGGCAGGTAAGGGAATAGCGATGGGACAGTCTGTAGAGAGAGTTATCGGATGCGCAGATGAGGTAACCCTAGCCAATAGCGACGACGGAGTAGCAGTGTGGATCGAGGCCCAGTTACTAGCTAAGTAAAGAAGAGTAAATAGTTAACGAGTGGAAATATAGTTAGATTTATCTTTATTTCCAAAAATGATGCAACCGATCGGAAATGCGCAATGCAAACAAATTCCTCACTACTTAATCGTTATCTCTCAAGCATGGCCCCATATCTCAAGCCTCTATACGATACGCCCATCTCGATAGACCAAGGAGACGGAAGTTACGTCTGGGATGTTGAAGGAGTGGAGTATCTAGACTTCTTTGGGGGAGTCTTGACAACCATGATCGGCCATAACAACTCTGAGGTAACTAAAGCAATAGAGTCACAAGCTAACAAAGTGCTTCACACCAGTACCCTATATCTCTCCGAGCCTATGATTGAGTTAGCTGAAGAAATCGCAGCTATCTCCGGCATTCCTGACGCTCGGGTATTCTTTACTGCTTCTGGCAGCGAAGCAAACGACACTGCTTTGATGCTTGCAACAAATTTTAGGAGCTCTAACGAAGTACTTGCCGTTAGGAATAGCTACCACGGCAGGACATTTGCAACCCAGGCTGTCACTGGTCAGTCAACATGGCTTGCTTCACGCATTTCTGGTCTCTCTGTTAATTATGTTCAGGGGCCGTATCGTCTTTCAAGTCCATTCGAGGGTGTCCCAGATGAAAATATTACTGAAATGTGTGTAGCTGATTTGCAGCAAATTATGGACACTGCCACAACTGGAGAAGTTGCCTGTCTTATCTTTGAGCCGATTCAGGGTGTGGGTGGTTATACAGTCCCTCCTGATGGCTTCTACGGGAGTATGCAGAAGATACTTTCAAATTATGGTGCTTTGATCATTAGCGATGAAGTTCAGACAGGCTGGGGAAGAACCGGTGAGCACTTCTGGGGCTATCAAGCACACGGAATCACCCCAGATATGTTAACTTTCGCCAAAGGGGTTGGAAATGGTACTGCTTTAGCTGGGGTTGTCGCTCGCGCTGAAATCATGGAAAGCATTAACGCTCTTAATTTCAGCACTTTTGGGGGTAACCCTCTTTCTGCAGCAGCCGGTTTGGCGACGCTTCGGTACGTTGTAGAAAATAATCTTCAGGACAACGCAAAGACAATGGGTTCTCGACTCATAACGGGACTCGAGAGCGTGGCAGAAGAAACAACTTGGATAGGAGAACTTCGAGGCCGTGGGTTGATGATCGCCCTAGAGATCGTAAATCATGATGGAGATAGAGTTATCCCTGACCCCCATAAGGCCGGAGAGCTTCTTGAGGCTTGTAAAGACAATGGCATCCTTGTGGGCAAGGCAGGAGTTTACGGAAACGTAATTCGAATTGCTCCCATGCTGACGGTGACTGAAGAGGAAATAGATTCAGGGGTTTCAAAAATTCTTAAGGCTATTCATTCAATCCAATAGAACTTTATAAACTGCTTTCCCTTAACTCAGCCGCTTGCTTGATTGATTAACCACTTGAATAGGGGATCACTATCGCGAGTATTCATCATCTCCGGATGCCACTGGACAGCAATNAGAGGCAATGATTGGTGTTCAATTCCCTCAATACCACCATCTTGAGAGATAGCTGTCGCTGAAAGGTCCTTCCCGAGACGATCTATGCTTTGATGATGTAGTGAATTTACCTGACGCGATGGTCCGTAGAGTTTTCCTAAGATGCTGACTTCTTCAAGGATTACCGTGTGTACTTCGCTATTTGGTGGTTTGTCTCGTACAGCGTGNTCAGGGACGTCCTGTATGAGGCTCCCTCCAAAATAGACGTTTATCATTTGTAATCCCCGACATATTCCTGCAACAGGAAGTTCGTATTCGCACACAGCATCTAAAAGTGCCATCTCGAATTCATCTCGCAAAGGCTCAGGTTTATAAGTCTCCGGAGCAGGTTCTTCTCCGTAAAGGTCGGGATGAATATCAGCACCCCCACTCATTAGAATTCCGTCTAGNCGGTTGATATAAAGATCAGGGCTTACATCTAGTGGAAGGAAAACTGGAACGCCACCAGCAGAGAGGACTCCCTGCGCGTAATCCACCCAGTAAACGTCGAGATGTAGGTCACTCATCACTTGTAAGCTTCCTTTGAGATCCTTTCCGGACCTTCTCTTACCCGTTATTCCTATAAGTGGGGCAGTATTCATGGTAGGTGATTCGGATTTGAACGGTATCGTGGATGGATGCAATTAGTAAACGTANTTGCGATCATTTNACCATTGTAGAGACTGGATAGTAGGAACAGAGAAATTATGGAAATCACTTGGGACGTTATTGATTCGCATGCATATCAGTTTCGGAATATAGGGGTTAGNGCAGATGCAGATGTTGTAGTTTTGGGTGATCACTCNTTGCAACCTTCACTTAGAGATGTCGCTAGGTTGGCGTTACAATCCATCGGCGCATCTGTTGTCGAAGTTCTGTCTACATCAGCCTTNCNTCAAACTAACGGAGAACGGAATATGGCGACTGAACTTGTGTCATCAAGCGTTACTTCAAGCGATTACGTGATTGACTGTACCAAATCAAAACTCACCCAGAATTTAGACCTTGATTCGATCCAGCGAAGTGGAACTCAAATAATCATCGAAGACAAAAATGCCTGGATTTCGATAGGAGAAGCCTCGGAATAGTTGATGGGTAGCTAGAAAGTATGAAATTTCATCTTGTAGTTCCATCACCATCATTTGACGAAGGGCTTGCGTTCTTTCTCGATGAACTCGGTTTCACTCTTGANAGAATCACACCGTCAGAGAACCCTTCGCTGGCGATTCTTACAGGGTTCGGTATCAGTATTTGTCTGGACAAGAACGTCGAAACAGGGCCAGTTGTTATAAGGGTCTCCACTGAGGACCCAGATCTCCATGGCGTCGAAAAGACAGGGCCAAACGGAACCAAAATTGTTTATGACCTGAACCCAGATGAACAAACATATCCGATGTCAGAAGAGCCCTCTACTGCTATAAGCGAGGGGTCCAGCGCACATTGGACAGATGGCCGCGCAGGTATGAAGTATCGAAATCTGCTTCCGCAAGGGAACTGGAACTACATAGCTTCACATATCAAAGTCTCCGGGTCTGGTCCCGTTCCCGATTGGGTTCATTATCATGACGCACAGTTTCAGATCATCTACTGCTACAAAGGGTCGGCGAAACTTGTATACGAGGACCAAGGCGACCCTTTCATTTTCAACGCTGGTGATTGTGTCCTTCAGCCTCCATATATCCGCCACCAAGTTCTTGAAAGCTATGACGGCTTAGAAGTTATCGAGATCGTAACCCCAGCTAACCATTCAACCTTCAGCGATCACACCATGAATCTCCCTAACGATACTCATAACCCAGCCCGTTATTTTGGAGATCAGACTTTCATTTGGGATAAAGCCGCGAACAGGCAATGGCACAGTTTAGAAACTGCGAATGGTTCTTCTCATGAGGTAGGAAAAACCGGAATCGAAATAGCTAGTGCCCGCAACGGGGACGTTCAACTTCTCCGTCCTTCAAGAAGAGGAGAAACACTATCGGACATAATTCCTTTCTCACAGCAGGCCTCCAGCAAATTTACACTTTGGTTTGTCCTATCAGGAACAGCAGTATGTGACAGCGGCACCTCTGGACAACAAAGGATCTACGAAAATGATGCGATTAGTGCACTTAATACCCATGAAGAAGGAATGGATGTTGTTTTCCGCAATCCCTCATCAGATTTCTCACTTCTAGAAGTCCGACTTCCCTTGAAACCCCCAGAGAGCTAGTACTCCAACTTGCAAAATGGGATTGAAAAGCTTGAAAGGAATTTTCTTGGAGGCTGGAGGCATAATGGGATATGCGCAAAATCGTCAATATCGCGTTCTTCGGAGTGTTGATCGTCGCAATTGTACTTCTCTTGGCCCTTGTTGACTGCTCGGGTGAACGTCCTTCACTTGAGCAAACCTGGTATCAACTTTCATTAGATGGTACGTATCTTTAGATTCCAAGGACCTAAACAGGATCTTTATGCGATTGAGCCCCGGTAGAAGTAGCGGCGTCCGCCGGTGGGAGAGTCAACGATAACAACCAGTTCGCCACCAGGAAACTAGCTGATACCCATAGTGCTGCATCAATACCCCCCAACAGGTATGCCAGTCCAGAAAGGAGTGTCCCCAAAAGACGTCCAAGGGCATTTGCGGCGTAATAGAAACCAACGTTGATAGTGACCCTATCTTCATCTTTGGAATAGGCCAGTACCAGAAAGGAATGAGTTGAAGAGTTAATGGCAAAGAGAAGCCCGAAGATAATCAGGCCATAGACAACTGCACCGTTTACTGAAAAGTCAGCGGTGACAAAAATGGCTATTCCTATAGTAACTAGTGCAAGCATTAAGGCCCAGACTCTAGCTGCCCATATGGTTTCTTTAGTTCGGCCTAATAGCTTGATGAAGCTGGGAGCCCACGATTGGACAACGCCATATCCGATTACCCATCCGGCAAGAAAACCTCCTATTCCGTTGTATGACCATCCCAATTCCTCGTCTAGGAAGATCGGTAATGCGACGACAAACCAAATATCGCGCGCTCCAAATAAAAAGACTCGTGCTGTAGATAGTCTGTTAATCGCCGGCGATTCAGAAGAGGTAATTCTCAATTTTTGGGCTTTCTTAGATTTCCCGATTTCTTGCCTTAAGAAAAGCATCACGAAAACAAGGCATAAACCGACTAATCCTGCAAGGAGAAAAAGAGACTT
>PBPU01000022.1 GCA_002724825.1 Acidimicrobiaceae bacterium | reverse complement strand
ACTCGGTATTTAGCTGGCCCATCATGCACTCGCTTGCTGACTGAATTAGGGGCAGATGTTATCAAGGTCGAAACTCCACCGTATGGAGATCCAAACCGGTCAACGAGACCGCGAATAAATAAGCGAGCGGGAACTCATATACAGCAAAACAGAGGCAAGCGAAGCTTCTGCGTAGACATGAACCATCCAGAAGGCGCCGAACTCATACGAGAGTTAGCAGCAAAAGTAGACATAGTGGTGGAGAATTTCAGTCCGGGAGTGCTGAAGCGGCGTAATCTAGATTACGAAACGCTCAGTAAGTCTAATCCATCCCTGATTATGGCATCAGTATCGGGTTTCGGCCAAACCGGTCCACTATCCGAGCAACCATGCTTCGACCTGATTGCCCAAGGCTACGCAGGTCTAATGCACATGACAGGGGAACCGGACAGGCCACCGATGTTTGTCGGATTCGGATTGGCGGATACGAATGCAGGGGCTCATGCATTTGCCGCAATAGGGCATGCTCTGTTTAACAGGGAGCGAACAGGTAGAGGTACTCATTTAGATATTTCTATGGTTGATGCACTCTTCCATATGCAGGACCTTCCCGTCCACGCTGAATCAATGACTAACGGTGAATATGGTGCAATAAGACAAGGCACAAATTTCCAGATGCTGTCCCCAGCTGGATCATTTCAGGGGCCACAAGGGTGGATCGTCATCTTATGCGCTGAAGCCCAAATTGCTAACCTGTACGAGGCTATGGGAAAGAGTGAATTAAGTGAAGATCCAAGATTCCAAGGAAATCCAGCCCGCATAGAAAACCGAACTGACCTTACTTCAATTATTGAAGAATGGATGTCCTCATTTTCTACAGACGAAGAAGTTTTGGAAGCCCTACAAAAGCATCGAGTCCCCTGTGGGCCTGTACTGACGCCTAACGAGACCCTATCCCACCCGCATTTCGTTGAACGCGGGACAATCAGAACTGTCCATGATCCTTTATTAGGAGAAGTGCAGATCCCTGGTTTTCCATTTAAAAGCAGTGACCCGCTCCCAGAGGACTCATATCTTGCTGCCGCATTGGGAGAGCATAATCGTGAAGTCTTAATGGAAGAACTGGGAAAGGGTGAAGAAGAAATTGCGTACTTAGAGAGTTCTGGCGTGATTGCTTCAAAACCCCACTGATTATGGCATCGACCTCTGACGCATCACACGCTACGGCAAAGAGATACTTTGATGACCTCGTTCTCGGAGAGAAATCTCAGTCTCGTTGGTTCTCTGCAGATGAAACTGAAATGATTGAATTTGCCCGCCAATTTGACCCGCAATACTTTCATACAGACCCTGATAAGGCGAAGAGTTCACCATTTGGGCAAATAGTGGCCTCAGGCACATACACCTTCGCAATCTGGAACAAACTAAATATGGAAGTCAATGGTGATATCGCCTGGATCGCAGGATTGGGTTTTAACGACTTCAAATTCCCGAACCCTTTTCTTCCTAACACGCTAATCCAATCAACCAGTCACCTCATTTCCAAACGTGAATCAAAGAAAAATCCAGAAAGAGGGTTAGTAATCCACGAATACAAGGTCAATGATGAGAATGGCGGGAGTATCTTCGAATGCACCTGTCCGGCATTAGTTGCACGAGTCATAGAATGAAGTTAGATGTAAAGTAGTTGATGAAGAAAGGAATACCGTGTCTGAATTGAATGAAGTGGTGATAGTCGATGCCGTACGTTCAGCGACGGCGAAACGCAACGGAAGATTATCAAGTTTTCACGTAACAAAACTCCTAGGTGATGTTCTAGTTTCACTAATCGAACGAAATAACATTGATCCAAGCACTGTCGATCATGTTGCAGGAGGGTGCATCGCCCAAGTAGGCATGCAAGCAAATAACGTAACTCGAACATCTTGGCTTGCCGCTGGTCTTCCAGTCCATGTTGGAGCTTCCACTACCACTACGCAATGTGGTTCAGGGCAGCATGCAAATACATGGGCGCATTCGCTAATTTCATCAGGAATGGCCGAAATAGTCATCGTTTGCGGTGTTGAATCAATGTCACACGTACCAATGGCATCTCAAATCCCTGTAGATGAAAACGGGGAAGCATATCTTGGAGAACGTTACACCGATGAATACAAAGAACTGTATGACCCAACTAACCAGCTTGAAGGTGCAGAACGTATAGCTGAAAAATGGGGGCTAACTCGTGAAGAACTAGATCATTATGGGGCTAGATCACAGCAGCTAGCTGCCCAAGCTTGGGAAGAAGGAAGGTTCGATGGTCAAATAGTCCCGTTTGCTATCTCAGAAGATGGTTCCGAAATTCACGACCGTGATGAAGGTCTCAGGGAGACCACTTTCGAAGGCCTCTCGAAACTTTCAACGATCTCTGGGGCTAGTTACTTTGATGAAGCGGCGAAGTACCACACGGCGGGTACCGCATCGCAACTAGCTGATGCCGCTTCAGCACTTTTAGTGATGAGTGCATCAAAAGCAGATGAATTGGGTCTAACGCCAATGGCCCGAGTAGTCAGTTCCTGCCTTGTGGGAAGTGACCCAGAATTGATGCTCACAGGACCTATAGCGGCGACCCAAAAATTACTTCAAGATAGTGGATACACCAAAGACGACATTGACATCTTTGAAGTTAATGAAGCCTTTGCATCTGTAGTTCTTGCTTGGGCTAAAGAGTTGGGGATAGAGATCGATGAGAGAGTCAACCCTAACGGGGGCGCAATTGCAATAGGCCATGCTTTAGGATCTACTGGCCCTTTACTAATTACAAAAACGGTTCATGAACTTCAACGCTCAGGCGGTCGATTAGGGCTTATAAGTATGTGTTGTGGCGGCGGTCTAGGAACAGGAACTTTAGTAGAACGGTTATAGACCGATCGGTGTTTTGACAGTAAGGCCTTAATTCATGAAAAAAACTGAACAGATAAAACAAATCTCAAAACTAATCAAACGAATTGACACGAATACGAACGTTGACGCTGGTTGCTTTTATGAAAATCCAACTAGTAGGTACACTGATCAGGCCTTGGCCCAAAGAGAATGGGATACCTTCTTTTGCAACTCTCCTCAATTAGTTGGGCTAAGTGGCGACCTACCGGATATCTACTCTTTTTTTACTGTGAAAGAATTAGGGACTCCAATATTGGCGGTACGCGACAGTGACGGACTTTTTCGAGCCTTCGTAAACTCTTGCCGTCACCGAGGGGTGGTTGTCGAAGAAGAAGAGCGAGGCACCTCCAAACGGTTCACCTGCCAGTTTCACCGCTGGACATATGATTCGAACGGCACCCTTGTTGGCTTACCCAAAGCAGAACACTTTGGAGAACTTGAAAGTGAACGAAAAGGGCTTATCGAGCTCCCATCAGAAGAACGTCATGGACTTCTTTGGGTGCATCCGGATCCAAGTGGTGTAATTGATATAGGAGAAATGCTTACCGACAACTTAATAGAGGAACTTGAAAGTTGGGACCTTCATGAACTAGAGCATCTCGGGAACGATTCGTACGACGTAGCGTGCAACTGGAAACTTGCTATGGATACTTTTGGTGAAACATACCATTTCAGTAGCTTGCATGAAATGACGCTACATAACGCATTTCATGGAAATGTGCAATGCTACGATACCTTTGGGAATAACCATCGTATGCTGCTTTGCCGAAGAGATATCGATGAAATGCGGAAGCTACCAGAAAGCGATTGGGATATCACAACTGCGGCCTTACCCGTATATTGGCTGTTTCCCAATGTTCAATTAATGCCATCCAAAGAGGGCTTATACCTAGTTCGTGCTTATCCCAACCCTAAAGACCCAGGTCAACATCGATCACTTATCAGTTTTTACCTGCGTCCTGATTTCTCTGCGGATATCGAAATGAGAGAAGTTTTTAAAATGATGTCGCAAAGCTTCGGACAAATAATCCGGGATGAGGACTACGCGGTAGGAGAAAGTCAGCAAATCACNGCAAATAGTAAAGCAATGGAATCTGTGATCTTCGGACGAAATGAACCAGCCCTTCATCACTACCACTCAACCTATGAACGTGTTCTGANCGAAATGGGAGCNTAAGAAAACNNAAGNTTAGNTATNAGTTAAAGCAACGATAGCTACTCCTTCAAGTAGGCGCTCGNCATCGCGCTCTAACCAAATCTCGCACTCAGCNAGTAGTTCCTCATTGATATTATCGANCGAAATTACTTTTCCGTGGGCAGANAGNGNATCTCCANCNAGAACCCAGCCGGTAAATCTAACTTGAAGTCTTCGGATACAATCTTGACCTTGCCAATTCATCAACATGTTCACGATATAGGACAAATTTAGAGGACCTTGATTAACTACCTTTCCCTTTATACCCATCATTTCATTGCCATCGGCATCCCAGTGAATGGGATATGGATCTCTAAGAAGCGCAGCCATTGTTTTCATTCGTTGGGGGTCTACAGATGGGATAGCTAGTGATGGGATTTCGTCATTTACNTTAATGGTCAATNTTCCCCCTTCGCAGCCTCCAAAAGCTTGTTGCTCTTGCAACGAGNTGACCTTCTTGATCAGATAGTTCGATTGCAAAAACAAATCGGTCGTATATGNGCCCACTATCAGTTTGCAGTCTCTCAACTTCGAGGATTTCGCCTTCACAACGGTATTCGACACCTTCGCGAAGAGGTTGAAAGTACTCCCAATCGTAGCCATCAAGGCCTACAGAGCCTGCTCCCTCAACTCGCCCAATCTCAAATAACTCTGCAATTGATGTTTGGACACCCTGAATGGGTATGTGGAAAAGCGCAATTGGATGCACCAGTCCACCTTCTAGCTGAGGTGAGGTTGTGCAATCAGTCAGAAGGTAGTTCTCCCAGCGGTCAATAGTTCTGTTACCGCCTGGAAATCTATGTCCAACTAAGCCAAGCATGTAATCTTCGGAAGGAATCATCGAAGTACTCTACCGCATTGCCTTCTCCGCCGATAATAGGGCAGGGAGNTCATGGCTTACTGTTGATTCAACGTGCAACTGCATCATATGCCTGTCAGGAGCTTGGAACGTTGCTAGTTCCCGTTTTATTCGTTCTTCTGTAGGCCGAGTTCCACCGAAAGCTCGTGTAAGAAANGCTTCAGTATATCGTTCGAGTATCTCGTCACTTCTGAAGATCTCAATACGCCCTCGTAAAGTAACCTGGCGTCCTATATTTGTGGGATCCCATATACAGAAAGAAGCTGCAGGGTTTCTCATCCACGCATGNTATTTCGCTCTNTTGGTAGTTGAAGTTACAGTAATTTTTCCATCAAGAACCGTATACAACATGACTGCGGTAACCGGTTCATTAGACTTCGTCACCCAAGAAACTACTGCGTGACTCGCGGTACTGATAATCTCGTCTACTTCTTCATCGGTAAGTGAGAATGATTTAATCTCGCGACGTAATTTCCATGGTTCTTCTGGTTCAGAATTTGAGATAACCATGTTTCTACAGGCCCTTCATCTTTGGCGTACCGTATTGATATCAAATGAAGATTGATTAAGCGAATTTAGTGTAAAACTATAAGTATGGAATCTCCAGAGAATTCTTCACTAGATCGCCTTTTAGCCAAAGAGTCGATCCGTGATCTGGTACTTGATTACTCTTCAGCAATTGCTGATAAAAATACTGAATTTATGTCTTCGCTTTTCGCTGATGATGCAGATTTTGGGTCATACGGAAAAGGGCCTGAAGCACTGAAACGACTGATGGAAACAACGATGGGTGAATTAGAAATGGGGATTATTCTTGTCACTAATCACAGAATAAATTTTACTAACGACGAAAATGCGAAAGGTGAAGTCTGGGCAAGATGTTTCGCTCAGAATGCAACCGAAGGTTATTACGAGCAGGTGATCAAGTACGTTGATGCGTATCGTCGAACTTCTGTTGACAGCTCAGGAATAGGGGTGTGGAAATTTGAGAAACGGCGGCACCTTCTTTGGTTTGGAGAAGGTAAAGAATCTCCTTTAATTCAGGATCAAGCTAATTGGCCTTCTAGCAATATAGGAATTGGGCGTATTCCACTGGCTGATCCCGATGTTCAAGAATTTAGAAAAAATATCAGTTAGTGAATTTCTCTATCGGATAACGCCTTTNTTTCGCAGTTCGTCTATTTCGTTAGAAGACATCTGAAGTTCAGAACTGAGGACATCATTGGTGTTTTCACCAAGTGAGGGTGGGGGAGTGTCTGCCCCATCCTGAACACCTGCTATCTTTATTGGATTTCCAGCTGCTAGTGCTGGATCTCCTTCTTTAGTGGGCATTTGGACGAGCATATTTCGAGATTTGACATGGGGGTCACTGATAATATCTAGAGCTGTAAAAACTGGAGCTGCAGCAATCCCAGCACTTGCAAGGCGGCTGCAGACTTCGATTGGCTCACGATTCTCAGCCCATTGGTGTACTGTCTTACGGAGTAGCTCTATGTTTCGAACCCATCCATCTCGGTTTGAGAAACGAGAGTCATTAAGCCACTCTTCCTTCCCGAGTAGCTCAGCGAATTGTTTGAATTGATGTTCCCTTCCTATCTGTATAACAATCTCTCCTTTGGCAACTTTAAAACTGTGGTTAATGAGTGAGCTTGGAGTTCGCGGGTCGCGCCCCATTGAGAAATAGTTTGGGACTATATCAGCGAAAGCAATCATCGAATCAAACATTGCGAGGTCAATATATTGCCCCATCCCTGAAGTTTCTCTGTGCCGGAGAGCAGCTAAGATTGCGATTACAGCGAAAAGACCAGTTCCTGTATCCCCAAGTGCTCCGGCAGGAGACACTTTTAGTTCTTCACCATCTGCACGATTAAACGTGTAGAGGCCTGACATCGCTTCCGCAATCGGGGCAAATGCTGGCCAATCCCTGTAAGGGCTATTCGAGTCATGACCGAAGCCTGAGATAGAAAGGTAAATCAGCGACTGATCAAGCGCTGAAAGGGAGGAGTAATCAAGACCAAAAGTTCCCATCGTTCCCGCTTTAAAATTTTCCGCCACAACATCAAACTTTGGAACGAGCTCTTTAAATAGTTTTTGCCCAGATTCGTGCTTGAGGTCGATGCCAATACTTTTCTTTGCAAAGTTATTTCGGATGAAAGTAGCACCAACTCGATTACCAGATGAGTCAGTAACTGCAGGAAGGGAACTGCGCCCTAAATCGCCTCGACCGGGGTGCTCGACCTTAACTACTTCAGCCCCCAATCGTGCTAGAAGCTGTGTTGCAAAGGGCAGCGATTGCATTTGCTCAACTGCTAGGATTCTGATTCCATTTAATGGGGTACCTACGGAATCATTGTCTGTATCTGATGCAGCTTCCATCGGATCAAACTCCTCCTTTAACGACTATTGATCTTTAGCGGCTCTATTAATTGCACTAATAATAGCTCGCATGGATGCTGTAGTAATATCTGTATGCATACCACAGCCCCATAGTTCTACGCCTTCTATTGCCATTTCGATATACGCAACCGCTGTCGCATCTACTCCACTACCTTTAGAATGCTCGTGATAGTCCAAGACTCTAAGGTCGAGTTCGAGAGCACCGCGTAAGCCTGTTACGAACGCATCGAGTGATCCACTGCCTTCTCCTTGCACGACAAATTGTTCTCCTTCTTTAGAAATTCTGGCGGTTAGGAGAGTTCTATCTTTGCCTGCTGCGTTTTGAGCTGATTCGTATCCGTGCAATACATGAGGGAAGTCTAGATCCAGGTATTCCCCAGCAAACTCATTATAAATTTGTTGCGAAGTGATCTCTTTGCCGGTTGTATCGGTTATCCGCTGTATTTTTCGGGTGAACTCAATTTGCATCCTGCGTGGCAAGTCGAATTGGTTTTCTGTTTTAAGAAGGTAAGAAACTCCGCCTTTTCCGGATTGACTATTGACTCTAACGACATCTTCGTAGGTTCGTCCGACGTCTTTAGGGTCAATTGGAATATAAGGAACTTCGAAGGTGGTAGTTTCAGATTTCGCTAGGGCTTCGAATCCTTTTTTAATTGCATCCTGATGAGAGCCAGAAAATGCGGTGTAGACCAAATCCCCTACATACGGGTGGCGGGGATGAACAGGAAGTTGATTACAGTATTCGGCAACTCTTCGTAATTCGTTAATATCGCTAATGTCGAGCATCGGATCAATACCTTGACTGAACATGTTCATGGCAATGTTGACTAAATCGACGTTTCCAGTTCGCTCGCCATTTCCAAACAAAGTTCCTTCAACGCGGTCTGCTCCGCCCATAATGCCGAACTCTGCTGCTGCAACACCTGTACCACGATCATTATGCGGATGAAGACTGAGGATAATATCCTCACGCCTATTCAGATTTCTGTGCATCCACTCGATCATGTCGCCATATGTATTAGCAGTCGCCATTTCCACAGTAGCTGGCAAATTTATAATGAGCTTTTTGTCAGCATTGGGATCGATTACCTCAGTAACAGCATCACAAATCTCTTTCGCGTATGAGAGTTCGGTGCCAGTAAAGGATTCGGGAGAGTATTCATAACGTATCTTCGTACCAGGAAGTGACGTTTCCAGGTTTCGACATATTTCGGCAGCATCGGTTGCTATTTTCGTTATTCCAGCTCTGTCCATTCCAAATACAACCTCGCGCTGCAACGTCGATGTCGAATTGTAGAAATGAATTATCGCTTGCTTGCTTCCTGCAATAGATTCAAACGTTCGGTTAATTAACTCCTCTCGACTTTGAACTAGAACTTGGATGGTTACGTCATCAGGGATAGCGTTTGCATCGATAATTTCACGTACAAATTGGAAATCGGCTTCTGAGGCGGATGGAAAGCCGACCTCTATTTCCTTAAACCCAATTGATACGAGAGTTTCAAACATTCGCCATTTTCTTTCAGGGTCCATTGGCTCTATAAGGGCTTGATTTCCATCACGAAGATCTACAGAGCACCACAGGGGAGCTTTAGAAATAACTTTTGACGGCCAAGAGCGGTCTTGCATAGTTATAGGGTCGAATGATTTATATTTTGTATAAGGCATCGAGCTTGACTGCTGGATGCTGTGTAAATTTTTATTTGTGCTCATCTTTACTCCTTCTCAACTCAATTACGACTTCAGTAAGCCCCGATGGCCAGAACTGATTAGGCCACCGGGCGTATAAGTCGTAGATCGAGGAGTGGGTTATGCACCCTTAAAGGCTAGCCAGAAACTTTACATATCCCACAGTTAATTATTTGCTACCGAGTTTGATAGTCAATCCGTTGCCCGGATTCAAATAATGATTGGCCTTCTGCCATTGCATTCTTTGACATACCCGTACTCAATATTGATGGGGCTTGAGAAAGAGCATTAAGCCTGCCCATGTCATTTGCAGTCCAAATCGCACGAAGACTGGCCTGCACAGCAACAGGAGGTTGGCTAGCAATTGCAGTTGAGATCCATGATGCACGTTCGTTAAGGACTGCTATGGGAACAACCTCACTAACAAGACCGATTTGTTTCGCTGTGCCAGNGGAAAGCCTTTCATGGTTCCCCAAAAGAGTCATTCTTAGTATTTCTCCAAGAGGCATGCGTTGGGTCATTTTCATAGGTTCGAAGACAGCTGGCATCCCGTACGTAACATGAGGGTCAAAAAAGGTTGCATGCTCAGCTGCAATTATAATGTCGCATTCAGCGAGAAAATAAAATGCTCCGCCACAGCACATTCCATTTACAGCACAAATTACAGGCTTCCATAGGTCACATGATTTAGGGCCTAAGTCATTTCCGGGGTCGTCGTACATGTAGTTATTAGATGTACCATATAGGTTCTCGTTATCTTCGAGGGCAGACATGTCACCATCACGGTCAATCCCAACGGAAAATGACTTTTCTCCAGAGCCGGTGAGCACGACGGCATGAACATCATCCATTTCTCTAAATGCCAGCCAAGTAGTTCGAATCTCGGCTTGCATTTGATCGTTAAATGCGTTGAGAACTTCTGGACGGTTCAGAGTGACCCAAGCAACATTGCCCTCGAAATTAACTGTAATTGTTTCAAAATTATTTGGATCGAACTTATTTCCCATATTTCTAGTTTGGCATGTAAATATAAGAACACCACTAAAGAACCATAATTTGGTGTCTAAATACGCTTAACTATCAACATATGGCAGCTAGCGCGGCTTACTGTCCCGTATAAGGGTGTTGCCCTTCGACCACTTGATCGTGATTTTTCTCTCAGTGATCCTCCATCCATTATCTGTAAAGATGAGCTGATCATCATAAACTCCACCCATTTCGTGAAGATCTCCGCCTGGAGTATCTACTAGGTGCTGGATCACGTGCAGGTAACACCCGGCGGTAGCGTTAACGCCGTGAATTGCTGCCCAATGATTTCCATTGAGATGCTGAACTGAAGTTAAGTAATCGCAGCCATCAAACATAGCCTTTTTGATCTCTTCGATACCGATGTAGGGGCGGCCATAAATACCTACAGCGTCAGGAGTGAAGATATCGTCGAGGATGTTGTAGTCGCCAGAATCAATAGCAATCGAATAACGAACTTGAAGTTCTTGTATGGCTAGTTTATGTGTATATTCACTATCAAAACTCGTCATGCCGTCTCCAGCGATCGTTATTTGTATCTATTTAATTACCAAGTCGCATGTTTCATGTCAATATGTACTATATGAAATGGAATTTTGAAGGCAAAGTGGCAGTTGTAACCGGAGCTAGTAGGGGAATTGGCGAAGCTACTGTCCGTCAGCTTGACGACGGTGGAGCAAATGTTGTTCTTATTTCTCGGAGCACGGACAAACTCAATACCATTGCAGATGAACTAAACAATGATTCTTTGGTTGTCGATTGCGACCTAAGTGCTGATCTCTCCATCGATTTGATTAGGGACAGGACGATAGAAAGATTTCAAAAGATTGACATTCTTATCAACAACGCGGCTATTGAACGAAATGAGCCAGCACATCGCGCAACCGCAGCAGCGATCGACGAAACACTTCTTGTTAATTTACGGCAGGCTTTCATGTTGTGTTCAGCATTTGCAAAAGATCTTTTTGCCACTCAAGGGAACATTGTCAACGTTAGTTCAACAGCAGCTGCTGGAGCTGGGGGAACTCAGGGAGCTTATGCAGCATCAAAGGGCGGCCTTAACACACTCTCGAAGAACCTCAGCAATGAATGGGCGAATAAGGGAGTGCGAGTAAATGCTGTATCTCCAGGTTTGACTCTTACCGAGATGTGGGAACCGACCTTTGAACTTTTGGGTGAAGAGAACGTCCTCGACAGTTTCGTTAAGCGTGTCCCACTAGGCAAATGGGGTACACCCGAGGAGATAGCAAATGTAATTTGCTTTCTTGCATCTGACCTTGCTTCCTATGTGACGGGTCAAGTGATCAGGGTCGATGGAGGCATGTTAAACCTCTGATGAAGAAATTGATCATTGAATTACTTGAACCCGTCGAACAAAAAGATTTAGAATAGCCGGATTATGGCAACAAAAGAAACAGAAGAGCGACTATCGGCTCTAATTGACCGTGAGCAAGATGCAATAGGGTGCCCGTATCCTATCTTCTCAGCGTTACGAGATGAAAGCCCTATTCATTTCAGCGACAAACTCGGGACATGGGTATGTACAAAATACGAAGACATTATGGAAATATTGCATGATACGGACCGTTTCTCTTCGCTGATGCCTACTGGTCCACGAGATGGACGATCAGGATTTGCGACATCTATGGAAGAGTTAGCTGCTGATCCAAGCATGGCGGATTATTTTCAAACGTTTTTAGCTAACGCTGCGAATGCAGCTGTTCTTCTAAATGCGGATCCACCTGAACACCGCCGTCAACGCAAAGCAGTCAATAGGGCATTTAGACCAACAAGGCTTCGAAGTATGGAGCCCATGATCGAAAAAGTAACAAGTGAACTCATCGACGAAATTATAAACAATGGTGAGTCTGAATTCGTTGCAGAATTTGCAGTCGGTCTCCCTATGACAATTATCGCTGTAGCTCTTGGGGTCGAGACAGACAATCTTGCAACATTTAAGAAGTGGTCTGATGATCTAGTAATGCCAGTAGGCAATCCAGATCCAACTACTGACAAAGTTCGTGACTACCTGATTTCTTTGTCTGAATTTAATGAGTTTTTCGGTAATTTGCTCCAATTGAGGAGGCAAGAACCTCATGAAGATATTATTTCTGACGTCGCAAACGCAGAAGTGAACGATGAGATGTTGAACGAAGCCGAAATGCTCTCCATGCTTCAACAATTTCTAGTAGCGGGAAATGAAACCACAACAAAGTTATTGACGAATCTAATGCATCATCTAGCTGTGGAAGACGGGCTAGAAGAACAACTTAGGAACGATCCAACCCTGATCGATAATTTTATTGAAGAAGGACTCCGATTTGAAGCTCCGGTAGGTGGCCTTTTCAGAATGGCGAAAGAAGATACCACGGTCGGTAATACTCAGCTGTGTGAAGGTGACCACATATGGCTAATCTTTGCAGCAGCAAACAGAGATCCTCAGATGTTTAGTGAACCAGACACCTTCTCCGTTGATCGAGAAAATGCACGTGATCATTTGGCTTTCGGACACGGTGAACATTTCTGCATAGGTGCTATGCTCGCAAGACTTGAAGCCAGAATTGCAGTTGAGCAATTACTCGAAAGAATGGAAAATATTCGACTTGTTGATGGAAAAAATAGCTTTGAGTATGAAGACACATTTGTTCTTCGCGGTTTGAAAGAGCTTCATATTGCTTTTGACGCCCGCCATTGAATATGAACTACGTATGAAAGGTTAGATCTGTGTCTCAATGCCCTGGAAACCCACAGACCATTGACGATGTGGATGTATTTGCACCTGAAACAATAGAGAATTGGTATCCGACTTATGATCTACTTCGTAAAGAAGCCCCGATTTACCATGTTCCAGATACAAAAACGTATTTTCTGACACGTTATGAAGATATTTATCATGTCCTTCGAAAAACTGATATATTTCGACGGGGCGCAGGCACATCAAGACCTCTAATTTCAGATCCAGAAGCGTTAGAGACATTCAAAGAGGGGTGGCCGAAAAGAACTGTTTTAGGCTCCAATCCNCCTGATCACCGCCGGTACCGCGACATGGTAGATCACTTTTTCTCGGTGATAGGTGCTGAGAAGCAAACAGATCTGATTACTGGCATAGTCAATGNCCTTATCGATNATTGGATNGATAACGGGGAGGTGGAATACGTAAAGAGTTTCGCCGANCCNCTACCTTCAATGGTGATTACGGTCATGATGGGGTTCCCACTTGANGACCTAGAGAACTTGAAAGTGTGGAGCGAAGCTTGGGTTGCTCCATTTTCCCTCCAACTTACACCNGAAGAAGAGCGTCAGGCAGCGCGCCACATGGTCGAATTNCAACATTATATTCACGGCCATATAGAGCAAAGAAGAGANAGCCCTGGAGATGATGTCATCTCATATTTNGTGCAAAATCCAGTCAAACTTAATTCAGAAACNAGGATGCTGACCGACACAGAGATCATTAACATGATCGACCATCTCTATATAGGAGGAAATGAGACCACCACTTTTGCTTTGACTTCGGGAATGTGGCTACTGATTCAAAACCCGAANCTGCAAAATGAACTTCGGGATGANCCTGAAAAAGCTAGATCGTTCGTGGANGAGGTCCTNCGATTAGAGTCTCCAACGCAGGGGATGGATCGACATGCNGCAGAGGATACGGAAATCGCTGGCGTAAANATTCCGAAAGGATCACATATACATATAAGGTATGCTGCTGCAAATCGAGATGAAAGGCAGTTTAGTTGCCCAGTNGACATCGATATAGACCGAAAAAATGCTCATAGGCACCTAGCGTTTTCACTTGGTGAGACACANTGNCCAGGNGCGGGCCTAACCCGGTTAGAGCAGAAAATCGCNGTACAAACTATTCTAAAAAGAATGAAGAATTTCTCATTCTCACCAGATAAGAACAGTTTTCAACATCATCTAAATTTCACTCTTCGATCCTTTACGGATCTTCATTTCACATTCGACAAAATCTAGGTCAGAAATGGTACGGGAAATTATCCCAATTAGGTTCACGNTTTTCTAAAAATGCGTCTCGTCCTTCTTCAGCCTCNTCAGTCATATATGCGAGNCGAGTNGCTTCTCCAGCGAATACNTGCTGTCCAATNAGNCCNTCATCNNCAAGGTTCATAGCAAATTTTGCCATCCTGTTAGCCATTGGTGATTTTCGGTTAATCAACGATGCCCAACGCAATGCCTCATCCTCTAACGAATCATGTGGAACGACTGCGTTTACCATACCCATTCGATAAGCTTCCTCAGCAGAATATTGATTTCCTAGAAAAAAGATTTCTCTTGCAANNTTTTGACCAATGTGCTTCGCGAGGTACGCAGATCCAAAACCGCCATCAAAACTCGCAACATCTGTATCAGTTTGCATGAAAAGAGCGTGCTCTTTACTGGCTATAGTCAAGTCGCACACTACGTGAAGACTATGCCCCCCACCAACTGCCCAACCTGGAACTACAGCNATAACAGGCTTCGGGATGCTACGTATNAAACGTTGAACCTCGAGAATGTGAAGACGACCTACTCGTGAAGGATCAATCGNTTCGGAGGTCTCGCCTTCGGCGTATCTATAGCCNTCTTTCCCTCGTATACGTTGGTCGCCTCCAGAACAGAATGCCCAACCACCATCTTTAATCGAAGGNCCATTGCCTGTTAGNAGCACGCATCCGATATCAGTGCTCATTCTTGCGTGATCCAAAGCTCTATAAAGTTCATCAACAGTCTTTGGTCTGAATGCGTTTCGAACTTCTGGACGNTNGAATGCAATGCGAACCGTTCCGTGTTCTTTTGCTCGATGATAGGTAATATCTTCAAAGTCAAAATCGCTNACTTCATCCCAGTGNTTGGGTTCAAATATCTCTGAAACGGTATACCCCATAGCGTCATCCTAGAAGGAGTTAGAACCTCTCATACATCTTGAGGGCCAAAAGTCTCCATATAGCAATGAAACTCAAAAGGCTATGAGTCGCCAGCTCTCAGAGGCAGCCACCATTCGGGAGTTGTTTCACTGTGATTTCTCACATACTGGTTCCAGCGGTCGTCGTGAGCAGAGTCAACAGTTCCCTCTGTTTCTGATTCCACTAATGGCGATGCACCCTTTATAGGGTCAAGCCATTCAAGCCTAAACTCTTCAAAACAGTCCATAAAATCAACGTTATGGTGATAATCAGCAACCTGGTGTGTCATGAAACCATCAAAATTCTCAAATGATAACAATACGTAGTAAGTTCGCTCATCAGTTCCGCGAAAATATTCATACCTTATAACTGCTGATTCGTTCTCGTGAGTAGATCGAAAGACTTGTCGGGCAATATCTTCGAAAAAATCTTCAAATTCTGGCTTTAATTTGGCTTTAGCAAGGAGTGTTGACATTTCTCGAGTATGCCAGACTTCTAAAGTATGTCAAAGTCTAGGTATCGTCTACTCTTCGGCTTTCCTCGAGAAGATTGATTTCCCAAAGCACCTGATCCAGACGGTCAGCAGCGGTTATAGGGGCAAACTTTTGAGGGTTGTCTTGAGAGACGCAGCTGGGTAGTGGGCTTAGAATGGTCCACGGTGCAGGATGACAGAATTGAACTACTGATAGCCTGTCACCGATTTGATCAGAGTCTGCGACGACTCTGTGAATCCCAGTAGGGATAATTCCATTGCTTAAATGCTCAAGCATAATTCCAGTATTAATGATGAGATGATCGTCTGGTGGTGACGCATCGATCCAGCCATCTTTCGTCTTGATCTGAAGCCCTTTCGCTGTCGAACGAGGCAAAGCCGTAATCAAATTGATATCACCATGTTCATCAGCCCACACGTGCGAGTCGCTTGGAGCCAAAGTCATCTCAGGATAATGTATCGCTCGAGATAGTGTTGCCCCGCCCGGAACACATGAATCAAAGAAGTTCTCATGGCACCCCAGTCCAAGGGCGATAATTCTTAGGAATCTCAACTGTAATCTCAATAATTCACCGTGAAATTTCTCAAGGGTTTTGGAAATGCCAGGAACTAGATCCTCAGGAAAAACGTTATCGAAAAACCGATGAGGGTATTTTTTTCTTAGTGGGTGCCCTTCTGGAGTATCCATTCCCCAGTTCAGCATTTCTTTCCAGTCAGGTATATCAGATACAGCAGCTGTCTCAACTAGAAGTCCGGTATAGCCTCTCTGACCATTTGCACCTTCGGCGACAGCGGTTTTCTTTAAATCCGGGGCAAGAGCAAAAAATTCGTCGAGCTTCCCATACACGTCGTCTAAGAAATTGTAAGAAATGTCGTGAGCACTGTAAACAAACCCAGTTTCTAGGCTCCTCATAACGCCGTCTACAATACTTTTCCTCTCAACATCATTTCCGCGCTCAAATGCTAAGAGATCAACATCAAATACTTGGCTACCCATCTATTCACCTTATCGGGACAAAACCCCGTATCTGAGTTGATTACAACCCGACGACAATATAGCTTTCCGATCGGTTACTATTAAATAGTGCGTTATAACCGTAAATCACGAGTTGCCATAGCACTTTTGTTGGTACCAGCATTAGTTCCGCTGCTGTTTATCTCTACTGCTGCTTCTCAAAGCCAAGAAGATCTTGACACGATAGAACAGGCGAAAGAAGAGCGTGAAAGAGCTAGAGAGCGAGAATTAGCTGCTGAGTCAGAGATCGCTCTTCTTGAAGCGGAAGACCTAGAAATAGTTAAGGCATTGGAAGCAGCTACTAGCCTGGTATACCTTCAAGAGGCAAAAGAACAAGCAGCGCAACAAAGATTGAATTCGGCACTTCAAGAAAAGGTATCTGCCCAAGAAGGCTATTTAGAAATTGCTCAGGAGATCCAACTACTTGAAGAGAGGGCAGTCGCCTACGCAGTAGAGTCATATCTTGGCCTGAGTGATCAGCGAGCAGAAGCTTGGTTCGAAGCTGATGACGCAACAACAGCTGCACATAAGATCGCTCTGCTAGATTTTGTAACGAGTGACACAAATGACGTTCTCGATCTTTTAAAGCTGATTCAAGAAGAGCGTGATGCCCTTCTAGATACAGCTTCGGAAGCTGAAAAGGAAGCAGATCTCATCACAGCTGAACTTGAAGAAGTCCGCATAGAACTGGAAGCAAAAAGAGCTGTCCAAGAGGAGCTAAAGAAAGAGTTGGATGTTCGAAGAGCGCATTGGGATAGTGTGCTTGCAACAGCTGTTCAAGAGCAAGAAGATATAACAGATTTCATAGTCGCTGAAGAAGAACGAATTGCAAGAGAATTAGAGGAGGCCAGACGTCGAGCCGAACAGGAAGCACGGTTCGGCCAAATTAGCGAATCGGGATGGGTCTGGCCTGGGGGCGGGGCA
>PBPU01000002.1 GCA_002724825.1 Acidimicrobiaceae bacterium | reverse complement strand
TCATGAATATTTGCCCCAAGCACAAGTACTAGCTGTTGAATCTGATCACGGTTATGGAAGAAATTTAAATTCAGTTTTAGATTTAGAAACTGATTCTGCATTTTTCCTGTTCTGCCATCATGATGTCGCCCTCGCTCCCGATGCGCTGAGATTAATGGTCGAAGAGTCACTGAGATCAAATGCTGGAATCGTAGGGCCTAAAATAGTTAACTGGGATCGTCCCGACGAATTGCTTGATATCGGGTACTCCGTTGACAAACTTGGATTTCTAGTTTCAAGAGTTGAACCCGGAGAGCTAGATCAAGAGCAGCATGATTCTGTTTCTGATGTTTTCATGGTTTCATCAACAGTTTTATTGGTCCGCGCCGATTTATTTCAAGCCCTTTCAGGATTTGATGAAGAAATAGGAATGGTTGGAGAGGACCTAGATTTATGCTGGAAAGCTCATTTGGCTGGGGCTCGAGTTTTAATCGTTCCGCTAGCTCTAGCTCGTCACCGTGAGGAGAGGGGGAAATATCGAACGGATGGAGAGGAAGAAAAGCATAGAGAACGTCATCGTCTCAGAGTGATTCTGAGTAGTTACGGCTTTCTTAATTCTTTGCTTATTCTNCCTCAAGCATTTTTTCTTTCTCTAATTAGGACANTTGGATCACTACTNATAGGTGATTTAGCCCGNGTTAGGCTGCTAGNCGGCTCTTGGGCATGGAATCTTTTGCGGCCTCGTAGCCTTTTTGCGAGAAGAAAGAGANTCAAAGCTGTTCGTCGTCTTCCTGACAGGGATNTACGNTCTCTNCAATCTCAGGGTTTTGCTTTAGTAAAGTCTTTCTTCAAAGACCAGCCAAACGAACATAAACGCGCTTCTGGAATGGTTCAAGATCGATTTAAACGTTTTNTAGAAGCTATGCGTGAAGGGCCATCAAAAGTTTCAGCTATTTTTATTGGGCTTACAACTCTCGTTTTNTTCTTTGGTAGCCGACATTTGATTACTCGAAAAGTCNCTGTTGTNGGGGAACTCGTCCCATTTGATCTGAGTATTGAAGAATGTTTTTCACTGTGGTTCTCTAACTGGTGGGCGAGTGGAATTGGCAATGAATCTACCAATCCAACTGCTCTGGGGATTACAGGATTACTTGGGGTCTTCTCATTCGGTTCGATGGGTCTTCTAAGGCTCATCCTGACACTAGGGATGCTCCCATTTGGGGTGGCTGGAGTGTGGTGTTTTCTCAAACCATTTAATTCCCCATGGATTAGAGTCGCTGGAGCCTCCATATACTTTGCATCACCTGTGCCNTATAGTGCCTTACGGGCAGGATCATGGAGCGCGCTGATCTTGTATGGAACCCTTCCATGGCTACTTGTATATTTATCTCAAGCAGGCAGACTTTCGCCATTTGGAACNGTTGGAGGGCCTAGAGGGAGAAATGTACTTCCATCTAACTGGCTTCGTGAAGCTTTAGGGTTAGGGATTCTTATTGGTTTCATGATCGCTTTTGTTCCATTTGCTGGTATTGAAATCCTTGCAATTGTTACTGCAATTTTCATAGGTTCGCTATTGTCGGGGTGGCCTTCAGGAACTTTCCGGCTAGTTAGCGTCCTTAGTTTGGGTGCAATGATCGCCATTGNAATCAATCTTCCATGGTTAATCGACAGCGTTATATTCGACCCATCCTGGAAATGGTTTGTTGGCACGCGCCCCACGGNGAGCATCTCTGGCGACCTCTCAGATTTTCTCCGATTAGAGTCANAGAGTTCGGGTAAGTCTATTTTCGGATGGGGATTTTTATCGATGGCGATAGTCCCTCTGCTTCTAGCAAAGGGTGAACGTTGGGCCTGGGCTATTCGAAGCTGGGTTATGTACCTNGGNGGCGTTTCGGTACTTTGGGTTAATAAGAATGATCTACTTGATATACCTCTGCCTAGGCCAGAGGTTCTCTTAGCGCCAGCCTCGCTCGGGTTGGCAATCGCCGGTGCTATGGGGGTAGGGGCACTTCAACGTGATCTACAGACTTTTCGATTTGGGTGGAGGCAATTAGTTCCTGTCAGCGCGTTAGTTGCTTTTGCATTGGTGGTTCTACCCGTGTTTGGAAATTCGTTCTCAGGGAATTGGGGGATGCCTAACGATGAACTAAATCAAGTTCTGGGCCTTCAAGAAAGCGAANNAGATTATAACGGTCGTGTGTTGTGGGTTGGGCATGATGACTTGCTTGCTGCTTCAGGTCAGTCCTTTGAGGATGGCTTGACGCTTTCAGTTACTGCTGGTCTCGAGTCTTCATTTATTGACCGGTGGGACTCAGGCAAGAGTGTCGAAGAACCTCTGCTTCAAGAGGTAATGGATTTAGCGGTCAATGGTGGGACTGCCAAGCTAGGCCGTTTGCTCGCTCCTTTTGGAATCAGCGATATAGTCCTAGTTGGNCGTTCTTCCCCTTTGCCCTCGAAAGGCCAAATCGAAAAAATACCCGNATCAGTTGNGTCGGCTTTAGGGCGCCAGCTCGATTTGATTAGGATAGAAGCTTCGCCTGGGATAGTTCGGTATAGAAACGTTTCAGCTATTCCGGTTGCAGCGATTTTGCCAGATGGGCAGACTGTTGCGAGAACGCTCAGATCTTTTGCCTCTGATCCATTNCCAGATAATGGAATTGAGNTGNCTTCCTATGGGTCCCCCATCAAATCTTTTGAAGGTTTTGTCGAAGGCAGCTCGGAGATTTTTCTAGCAACACCTTCGGGCAGTTCATGGCAGCTCTNAGTTGATGGCNNAGAGGTTGANCAAAAAGTGGCTCTTGAGTGGGGTNTGGGATTTGACCCCAATATGTCAGGGGATTTNAAANTGTCTCATCAAACCCCTTCGAGCCATAAGGCTANNATTTCCCTNCAAGCTGTGCTTTGGGTCTTAATTCTTCTTGGCTATTTAAGGGCAAGTGTCGGAGCAGNAAGGTCCTCATTATGAAAGTGACCCGATGGCCTGCGTTGTTAGTGTTTGCTGCGCTTATCTTCGGTGGAATAGTCTCGAGCTCTTCTAATAATTCAGAAGAGGAGGCAGGAGGCCTAGGTCGTGTNATCAGTTCAGCCATTGGCTTGGATTCTGACTTAGTTTCAATCTGGTACTGNNTTTCAGGNACAGTTGGAGGAGCGGGCGTTGCAGATCATGAGGTTATTCTCGGGAACAAGTCAGACAAAATTGCTGAGGTAGCGCTAACTGTCACACCAGTTCTAGCACCGCAAAGAAGCTCCTCTGGGGATGGCCAGGATAGAAAGAAAGTCGCCCCTGAGGTNGTTCAGATTGAAAGAATTCAAACCAGTATTGAGGTCCCTCCGAGGTCAGTTGAGACGTTGGTAGTAGCTGATCTTCCGCAAGTGGCTGGAGAGTTTGCTTCGGTAATGCTTGAGTCGAATGTAGGAGATCTTATNGTTGAGCATCGTGTAGTTGGAGACACTGGAGAGTCTCAGTCGAACTGCCAATCCGATGCCTCTAAAGAGTGGTACTTTGCTTCGGGTACAACGCGAGATCAAGCACGCGAGATTATCTCGGTATTTAATCCATTTGCTGATAGTGCTGTGGTTGATATGACCTTTGTAGCTGATGGCCGAATTCGCAGACCAGACTCATTTAGTGGTCTTGTAATCCCTCCAATGACNCTCTTGCCAATAGATATCACAGGTGCAGTGACNTTGTCAGACGTTGTTAGTGCAGAAGTCCGNNCCAGAACTGGACGTGTCGTCGCAGAGCGCTTGCTTATCTTTGGNGANGCATTTACCCCGAATGGCTTAAGCGTTGAAGCTGGCTCACCTAGCTTGGCCCCGATCTGGGTTTTCCCTGGAGGAGTCGATAGCTCTCTATCCTCATCAATTCAGGTATTTAATCCATCAGAAANAGAGCAGGTAAGTGTTGATATAGAGATATATTCAGANTTTAAAGATTCTTCCTTTATNGAGCCGGTGAGTATAGAAGTCAGCCCAGGAACTACGGAGACCGTAGTTTTAGGAGGTGAAGGGGCCTTAAATATCTCGCGCAGTGCATATGATTTAACTTCCAGAATCCCATCGGGGTCGCCTCACTGGATTGTTGTGCGCGTAATTTCTGGTCCTTCAATTGTTTCAGAACGTTTCGTTTTTTCTGATGGGTCTTTCCCGCAAATGACAGCATCTGGATTTGGGGTTGATGTCATGGCAGTTTCACATAATTTTATCTCACCTAAAGGTGATGAGTTGGTAGCTATATCCCATACCTCAGATGATCGTTTAGCCCAACTTAAGCTACTCGCTTATAGCGATGGGGAGTTATATGAGTCCCTTCCCTTCGAAATTTCCGCGGTTTCTCGNAANGTAATTAACCTTGAGCAGTTTGGTATTCCTCCAGCCTCANTTATTGAGGTGATTTCCTCAGAGCCGGTGCTGGTCGAGAGATACATCGGGTCGAATAAGGGTGGGTATTGGACACGAGTTTTACCTGCATTGTCTTCGTTAAGTGAGCCAATTGTTCCTTTGCAATAGTGCAAAAAATAAATAATGTAAACGTCAATATTTGAAATAAAGCGGCTCACTATAGGGTCGAAATTAAATTCTCCATCAAGTCATTAGATGGGACACCTGCGTATGACCAGACTACGACACCCTCTAAGTTGGCAATAAGGACAATGGGGACTGAGTCAATTGCGTACCTGGTATGGAGATTTTTTTCTTGGGGAAAATCTACCTCTTGAATATGAATTGTATTTAGGTTTATATCGTTAAGGATCTCCCGAACTTGTATGCACGAGGAACACGATTCGGATGAGAAGAAAACCAGCAGCCACTTTATGCCAGGCTTATCAAAATCGTTTCGATCTAGTTGTATAGGAAGGGAGCCTTTAGGCACTGAAGGACTATCCGTTCGCCTGTTATTGACTATGTACGCCACGACGACAGCGAAAGCCCCCAGAAGGAGAAACAGAATCAAGTTAAGTAGCATCGTGTTCGAAAGGGTTGGGTCTGTTTATGAAGTTTCTTTAGACTCTGCCGGACTGGTATAGCTCTGTAAAGCAGGTATCTCAGCTGTTTTGGGTCCAGAAGAGTTTTCGGATCCGGTAGTTTCCTGTTCGGATTCCAATTCTTCTTCGTTCAAGATCTGTTTTACATCTTCTGAATCAATAGTTTCATGCTCAAGTAGGGCAGACGCAAGGCTATCCAGTTTCGATCTATTCTCAGTCATGAGTGTTCGGCAGCGAGTTTCAGCATGTCGAAGAATTTCCTCTATCTCAGAATCAATTAGGTTTGCCATCTCATCGCTATAGTCTCGTCCTCGCCCCATATCTTCACCTAAGAAAACCTGTTCATGTGATCTCCATGCCATTGGCCCCACACGGTCGCTCATACCCCATTCACGCACCATTTTTCGGGCCATCTCAGTAGCTCGAGAAAGGTCATCAGCAGCACCACTAGAAACTTCTCCAAATACTATTTCTTCTGCCATTCGTCCACCGAGCATCTTCACCAGTTCATCTTCTACATAACTCTTTTTTAATAAATATCGATCCTCTTCCGGTAAAGTCATTGTCACCCCTAGAGCCATTCCTCTAGGAATAATCGAAACCTTGTGCAGCGGATCAGCATTCGGAAGAAGCACTGCAGCTAATGCGTGGCCGCTCTCATGATAAGCAACGCGCTCCCTCTCATCTTTATTTAGAACAGTGGCTTCACGCGTTTGACCCATCAAAACTCGGTCTCTCGCTCTCTCTAGATGGTCACTTGTTACTGTCTCTTCTCCATCGCGAACAGCTATCAATGCAGCTTCGTTTACAAGGTTAGCAAGGTCGGCACCGCTCATACCCGGAGTTCCTCTAGCAAGAAGAGTGAGGTCCGTCCCTTCCTCCATTTTTTTTCCTTTAACATGAACTCCAAGGATTTTTTTCCTATCTTCGAGTTCTGGAAGCGAAACAATTACTTGCCTATCGAACCTTCCGGGGCGGAGAAGCGCTGGATCGAGAATGTCTGGCCTGTTTGTTGCCGCCATCATCACGATTCCTTCCGTTGCTTCAAAGCCGTCCATCTCTGCGAGCATTTGATTTAGTGTCTGTTCCCGCTCGTCATGGCCGCCACCCAAGCCTGCTCCACGTTTACGACCTATGGAATCTATTTCGTCAATAAAGATTATTGCCTTACCCATTTTTCTGGCTGTTTGGAAAAGGTCTCTTACNCGACTAGCACCAACCCCGACGAACATTTCCATGAAGTCGCTTCCAGTCACNGATAAGAACGGAACNCCAGCTTCGCCAGCTACAGCTCTAGCAATNAGAGTTTTCCCAGTACCNGGNGGGCCGACCAATAGGACACCCTTNGGGATNCGTGCGCCGATAGCTGCGAACTTTTCAGAATCTCTCAAGAAATCTACNACTTCTTCGATTTCTTGCTTAACGCCCTCATACCCTGCTACATCCTCAAAAGTTGTAGCAGGCCTCTCAGTCGTATACGCCTTAGCTTTGGACCGACCAATTGACATAATGTTTCCCATCTGTCCTTGAGCTCTTCGTTGAATCCAATAGAAAAACAAAAGGATAAGGGCAAGCGGTCCGAGAACAGGGATAATAAAACCTGTCCAGATATTTGATCCCGGCGTATGGAACTCGAATGCTGGGATATTGCCTAGAAACAGATTTTCATCTTCAGATGAAAGTTCGATAGGTCCGGAAGATTTGAGTGACTCCCCGTCTAACGTTGTGGCTTTAATCTTTCCATTGTTGTTATTGAACTCGGCTTCGCTTATCTCTCCAGAAAGAACCTTTTCGCGAAACTCCTGATACGGAATTTCAGTTCGATTGTCGGACCCGAAGAGATTTGGATAAAACAACGCAGCTAATAGAGCAATCGCAAGTAAATAGCCGACTCTCTTGCCCCAAGGGTTAGGTTTATCATCAGACTCTTGGTTGCTTTGCTGTTGGTTTGGATCTGGTGGCGCTGGAGGCATTTCCTCATTCATGTTTACATCGTAGTGGCATTATTTTCAGTTGAATCAGTGTCTACAGGCAAATCCTGTTTATAAAAGGGTTGGGAAGTTGTCTTGCTCTTCTTCTGATTAGCTACTCATAGGGGGGTTTAGGGCGTTACGATCTGTTCTGTGGGTGAAATAACAGATAGTGATTCTGAGAAAAGCACAAGTGTTTATAGCTTTCCATTAGCTGGGCGGATAGAAAACGATTGGCGAAGATGGGGGCTGCTGGAAGTTTTCATAGGTCTAGTTTTCGGACACCTTCTAGCGGCGTTTGCGTATGCATTTGCAAACGGTGTTGGAGGCTATGAAGACTTCGCTGACTACCCATTGTGGCTAGTAGCTGTCGCAAATTCTCCTTTGCAGGGGTCAATGTTGCTAGCTGCTATATTTGCTGCAGTTTACCGAGGGGGCGGTCTGGTAAGAGACTTCTTGCTTCAGACGAAACGAAACGACATTTTTCTGGGTCTTTCGGTAGGGGTCGCTGCACAATTTTTTCTTGTTCCTGTGTTGACATATCCTGTCCTCTGGCTATTCGACAAAGATATCGAAGATGTAAGAAAAATAGCTGAGGAATTAACCGACCGTCCTTCCACCCCTATTGGTGTTATTGCTCTCATTGCATTTGTTGGGCTGTTTACTCCGATCGCAGAAGAGCTATTCTTTCGAGGCCTTCTCTATGGTTCGCTTCGTAAAAAATTGAACTTAAGCCCCAGATACTGTGTTTGGGTTTCTGCGGTTATTGCATCAGCGATTTTTTCAATCGTCCACTTTCAATGGGTCCTCTTACCTGCATTATTTGGGGTCGGCCTTGTCTTTAATATTCTCTATGAAAAGACTGGAAGGCTCACTCCAGCAATATGGGCGCATGCAGCTTTTAATGGAGTGACGCTTATCAATTTATTGATCTAAACAAAACCAATTGATGCTTGCAAATAGGGTAGATCCCACTAGTTTTTCAATATGGAACTGTTGGGTGGGCTATTTAAGTCATACGATATTCGAGGAATTGTAGGAGAGCAGATTTACCCTGAGATCTGCTATGAGATAGGAAAGGCTTTTGCATCGCTCATGGTGGAGGAGGATGCAAACCTTGAGAAGATTCTTATCGGGCATGACATGCGACCATCAGCAGATACGCTGGTTCCCGCTTTTATTGAGGGTGTTATATCTAGAGGTATTGATGTCGCTCAATTGGGTTTGTGTTCCACGGATATGATGTACTTTGCCTCGGGGTTTCATAATTGTCCCGGAGCTATCTTTACCGCATCGCATAACCCCTCTCANTACAATGGGATCAAGCTTTGTAGAGCTGGAGCNGGNCCGATTGGCGCTGAATCTGGCCTAGCAGATATTCAGAAAANGGTAATGAGTGGAGATTCTNGTCCTGCCTTATCGAAAGGCAATATCTATTCNTTAGATGTTCTTGATGATTTCGTAAATCATNTTTTNGNCTTTGTTGATGCGAAATCTTTGCTACCCCTTAATGTNGTAGTTGATACTGCTAATGGAATGGGGGGACTTGTGGTNCCAGCAGTTTTNGCTAAGTTGCCNTTCAAGTTAGACCTTATGTATGGGGAACTTGATGGCACATTTCCGAATCACCCCGCTGATCCATTGAACTCAGAGAATCTCGTTGACCTCCAAATGAGAGTTCAATCNTCNAATGCTGATATAGGTCTGGCNTTTGACGGCGATGCTGATCGAGTGTTCTTAGTAGACGAGAAGGGCAAGTCTTTATCAGGTTCGGATACAACTGCTTTAGTTGCAAAAAATATTCTGCAAAAAGACCCCGGGTCTACAATTATTCATAACTTGATATGTTCCCGTGCGGTCCAAGAAACTATCGAGAGACATGGGGGGCAAGCTCTGAGAAGCAGGGTGGGTCATTCTTATATCAAGCAATTAATGGCTGAAACNGGTGCGGCTTTCGCTGGAGAGCATTCAGGGCATTATTACTTCCGAGACAACTACAGGGCAGACTCAGGGTTGATAGCAGCTCTACTTGTGATGCAAGAAATGAGNGATAAGGACATTTCCTTATCATCGCTTCGAAAAGACTATGGCTCCTACTCTTCAACAGGTGAAATAAATTTCCGTGTTGGTAATCCAACAGATGTCATCGAGCGAATCAGTAATATTTTCTCTGATTATGAGCATGACTACTTGGATGGTCTAACAGTGAATGCAGATAAGTGGTGGTTCAATCTTCGCCCATCTAATACTGAGCCTCTGCTTCGATTGAATTTAGAAGCTGATACTGCAGTCACAATGGAAAGGGCATTTATGAAGATTCGTGAATGCCTTGAACAGTTCGTTGAATCTGAGGCCGAAGCCGATTAATGAGGTAGGATTCTTCTATGGGTTTAGACCAAAGGCTTTTGGAAGTTCTTGCGTGTCCTGAAGATAAAGGGCCTCTATGGTATTTCGAAGATGAAGAGATTCTCTATAATCCAAGACTCAGAAGAGTTTTTGCAATAGATAATGGGATTCCTGTTCTGCTGATCGATGAGTCTAAGCAAGTCTCTGATGAAGAGCATCAACGACTAGCCTCAAAGAACGGAAAAATATAAGTTCAGGCTGTTTCTATTGAGAAACGAAGTGTAGCTATGATTTTCTCTGAAGGTGTAGACTACAAATGGCTGATATTGACGTCAGAGGACCTCAGCCACGAGTTGTATAAAATTTGAAAGGGGTTCTATGTCAGTTGGTGACTTCAAAGTCGCAGATTTATCTTTGTCCAATTTTGGACGTAAAGAGATTCGACTTGCAGAAAACGAAATGCCAGGCCTCATGGCTCTGAGAGCTGAGTATGCAGATGCGCAGCCCCTTAAAGGTGCTCGAATAGCCGGCTCTCTTCATATGACAGTTCAGACCGCTGTTTTAATTGAGACACTTACCGTGCTGGGAGCTCAAATTCGCTGGGTTTCGTGTAATATCTTTTCCACTCAAGACCATGCAGCAGCTGCTGTTGTTGTGGGGCCTAATGGAACTGTTGAGAACCCNGAGGGNGTTCCTGTTTTNGCCTGGAAAGGTGAAACTTTGGAGGAGTATTGGTGGGCGACGGANCAGCTCTTTCATTGGCCTNANGGAGAAGGNCCAAANTTAATTTTNGATGACGGGGGCGATGCCACAATGATGGTTCATAAGGGTCTTGAATATCTGGAGAGTGGNGATATTCCTATTATCGGAAGTGAAGACTCTGANGAGTGGGGTGTCTTTTTANATAGGCTTCAAANGATCCAAGACGANGNAGCTATAGATTGGCGGGCTATATCGTCAGGGATAATAGGNGTTTCTGAGGAGACGACAACAGGGGTCCATCGTCTCTATCAGATGCAGGATGAAGGGTCGTTGCTATTCCCTGCAATAAACGTAAATGATGCCGTAANTAAATCTAAGTTTGACAATCTTTATGGTTGTAGGCATTCCCTAGTNGATGGGATCAATCGAGCCACAGATACTATGATCGGCGGTAAATTAGCGTGCGTNCTGGGATATGGGGATGTTGGAAAAGGTTGNGCTGCNTCACTTGCGGGACAAGGAGCGCGTGTAGTTGTTACTGAGGTTGACCCTATATGTGCCCTCCAGGCTGCAATGGAGGGATACGAAGTTGTCAGGTTGGAAGATGTGATGGAGGTAGCGGATATCTTCATTACNGCCACTGGAAATAAAGGAATTATTTCTGCTAGCCATATGGCAAGAATGAAACATCAGGCGATTGTGGGCAATATAGGGCATTTTGATAATGAAATCGATATGGCTGGTTTGCAGGGGATGTCAGACGTTCAACGCGTAAATATTAAACCTCAAGTTGATGAGTATGTTTTTCCGGACGGCCATTCNNTCATTATCTTGTCAGAGGGCAGATTGCTCAATCTGGGGAATGCTACTGGTCATCCAAGTTTCGTCATGAGTTTTAGCTTTACTAATCAAGTGATGGCCCAAATTGATCTCTACGAAAATGCTGAAAATTATCAGAATCAGGTTATTACGATGCCTAAATCTCTCGATGAAAAAGTTGCAAGACTTCATCTAGAGTCACTTGGGGTTCGCTTGACCGAACTTTCTCAAGAGCAAGCAGATTATCTTGGAGTTCCTAAGGATGGGCCGTTTAAATCTGAGCACTACAGATACTAAAGTTCTTTAGTATTGGAAAAATATCGATAGTAGTTATAGGAAGATAGGATTCACAATTAGATGAGTGTAAATCCCCTAAAGAAAGTCCTTCGTTCAGGTGAAGGGAAGAAACTTAAGGCTTTAGAAGCTTTAGTTCCGGATATCTCTGAACTTGAAGACGATATGAAAGCTTTAAGCGATGCTGACCTGCAGGCTAAAACTGGTGAATTTAAGCAAAGAGTGGAGCGTGGTGAGGGGGTAAGCGATCTACTTATTGAAGCATTCGCAGTTGTTCGAGAAGCTGCGTGGCGCGTTATAGGGCAACGACACTATGACGTCCAGCTTGTAGGTGGAGCTGCTCTGCATTTCGGGTGGGTTGCGGAGATGAGAACCGGAGAGGGGAAGACCTTAACCTCGACCCTTCCCATATATCTAAACGCCCTATCAGGTAAAGGCGTTCACGTTGTTACGGTAAATGACTATTTGGCAGCTCGCGACTCAGAATGGATGGGCGAAATATATAACTGGTTAGGTCTCGAAGTTGGGTTGATAGTCCCAGGAAATAGAGATAGCTCCTACAAGAAATCCCAATACGATGCCGATATCACTTATGGAACTAACAACGAATTAGGCTTTGATTATCTCCGAGACAATATGGCTATGGAGCTTTCAAAAAAGGTTCAACGAGGCCATAACTATTGCATCGTTGATGAGATAGACAGCATTCTTATAGATGAAGCGAGAACTCCTTTAATCATTAGTGGGAAGCTGGCTGATGCAGCGCAAACTTATTATAAGTTTGCCTCAATAGTCCAAAACCTTCAGCGTGATCGCCATTACGAAGTAGATGAAGAGAAGCGAACAGTCGCTCCAACTGAAGAAGGAGTGAACGCAGTCGAACGCGCATTAAATATTGAGAATCTGTATGACGCAGTATCAGCTGATTTCGTTCACCAGTTCCAGGTAGCTTTAAAAGCNAAAGAACTNTTTCATCGAGANAAGGACTACATACTGGCTAATGGAGAGGTCAAAATCGTAGATGAATTCACAGGTCGAATTCTCGATGGCCGTCGTTGGAGCGATGGCCTCCACCAGGCAGTTGAAGCTAAAGAGGGNGCAACTATCAAGGAAGAGAATCAGACTCTTGCAACCATTACNCTTCAGAATTATTTTCGGCTCTACGAAAAGCTAGCTGGAATGACTGGAACAGCTGAAACTGAAGCTGCCGAGTTTTTCAACACATATGGTCTTCATGTGGTTCCGATCCCCACGAATAAACCGATTATTAGAGATGATGCAGTTGACTTCATCTATAGATCCGAAAGAGGAAAGTACGGTGCCGTTGTCGAAGATATCGTCGAGAGAAATAAAAAAGGTCAACCAGTTCTCGTCGGAACAATATCTGTNGAGAAATCTGAACTCGTCTCTGACTTGCTTGATAAACGAGGGATTGCTCATTCTGTGCTTAACGCAAAGCTTCATGCGCGGGAAGCCGACGTTGTTGCGCAAGCAGGNAGGATNGGCTCTGTTACGGTTGCAACAAATATGGCCGGTAGAGGAGTTGACATAATTCTCGGCGGCAATCCGGAAGGCTTGGCNGAACGCGATGTTGTCGCAGAAGGCCTCAAGATTGAAGACGAAGCAGGTGCTAANAAGTATGAAGAGTATCTAAGAAAGTACGAATCAATCTGCGCTGAAGAAGGTGAAAANGTGAAAGAAGCAGGCGGATTGTACGTTCTAGGTACTGAGCGTCATGACAGTCGTCGAATAGATAATCAGTTGCGNGGAAGATCTGGAAGGCAAGGAGATCCGGGNGAGTCACGGTTTTACTTGTCACTTGAAGATGANTTAATGCGACTATTTGCTACAGGCGCTATGGAATGGGTNATGAAAAAAGCNCTACCAGACGATGTTCCNATCGGTGACAAGATGGTAACAAAAGCGATTGAACGGGCCCAGAATACTGTAGAGCAGCGAAACGCAGAAACGCGAAAAAATGTTCTGAANTATGACGAAGTCATGAACGAACAACGGAAGGTCATTTATGCAAGAAGGAATGAGATTCTCAACGGGGAAGACTTAAAAGACGAGACATCAGAATTCTTAGCTCTGGAAATAGACGAAATCATCTCATCTCATTGCTCATCAGAGTNTCAGGAGGATTGGGACCTTGATGCATTGGTGGTTTCACTGGGGAATCTTTGGCCGAATGAATTTACACCAACTTCATTTAAGCAAGTCTCTGATTCAAACGATATCTATGAGCTAGCGATGGAGGANGTACTNCAATANTGTGAGCAGCGTGAAACCCNGATNGGGCATGAAGTGATGCGAAAAGTAGAAGGTCAAATAATGCTCCGCATTCTTGATCAGCGCTGGCGTGAACACCTTTATGCTATGGATTACCTTAAAGANGGGATTCANTTAAGGGCTATGGGGCAGAAAGACCCGCTTACTGAATGGCAGCGAGAGGGCTTTGAGATGTTTGGCTCCATGATGGATTCAGTAGGGAAAGATTTCATTAAGTACATCACCCATATTCAAATTGATAACGAACAAGAGACAGAGCAAGGTGGTTCTCTTGATAGACAAGCAAGCGATGTCTCTTACTCGGGGACTGATGAGATAGCNGCTGGAGCAATAGCTACTTTAGCTCAGCAGAAACCTTCCGCTTCNAGNCAGTCAGAAANNCCCGCTACACAGGTTAAAGAGAACACCGCNTCGAAACAATCAACAATTGTCAAAAGCGAATTTGAAAAAACCGGCAGAAACGAACCATGCCCATGTGGCTCTGGGAAAAAGTTTAAACAGTGCTGCGGGAAGTAATCGAAGTAGTATTGGTTTACTNGCACTAAAACTTTAATTCCTATGTCTGAAACTAATACTGAACTTGGNCTCCTATGGCAACGNCTAAAGGATGCTGAACNCTATCTCAAGTTAGATGAGATCAGTGANCGTAAATTAGAGCTTGAGGATGTGGTTGCCCAACCGGACCTTTGGGATGATGCCGAAAATGCAAAGAGAGTTAGCCAAGAGCTTGCTGAAATNACTGAAGATNTTAACCTCCATCATGCCCTAACTGTTCAATTGGAAGAAGTTGAAACCTTCTTCGAGCTTTTAGAAGAGGGGCCTGACTCTGGACTTAAGCAAGAATCGGAGNTTTTGCTNAGCAGCGTAGCNGCGGCGTTAAATGAACTTGAGTTACGTTCACTCTTTACGGGGGAGTATGACGAAAGCGATGCTGTATGCCATATTCAATCTGGTGAAGGAGGAACCGAAGCACAAGATTGGGCTGAGATGCTATTCCGCATGTATCAGAGATGGTCTGAGCAACAAGATTATTCGTTAGAAATAACTTCTGTTTCGGTTGGGACAGAAGCCGGAATTTCATCTGCTGAGTTTATTATCCGTGGCCGCCGAGCCTATGGAAAACTTCAATCAGAGCACGGCGTCCATCGTCTTGTTCGTATTTCTCCCTTTAATAAACAAGCTAATCGCCATACATCTTTTGCTTCGATGCATGTTGTACCTTTCTTTGAGGAAGTTTCAGACGAGGTAACCATTGATGAGACAGAAATCCGTGTTGATACGTATCGATCTTCTGGAGCCGGAGGACAGCACGTAAACGTTACTGATTCAGCTGTGCGCATTACTCATATCCCTTCAGGGATAGTCGTGTCTTGTCAGAATGAACGCAGTCAGCACCAGAACAAGGACAGATGCATGCAAATGCTTTCTTCTCGGCTACTTGATCTTCAGCGAAAGC
>PBPU01000021.1 GCA_002724825.1 Acidimicrobiaceae bacterium | reverse complement strand
AGAAGGAGACTGCCCTAGTTTCATCACCGTTACCACGAAACCAGATCAGAGCACTCAATCCGATAACATGCATCCAAGTAATTTCGAGGATCTTCCTGTTCCAGAGAAGCTCTTTCCCCCTAATGCTCTCGATCTTCGTATGGCTGGAATAGGAGGAACTGGAGTCGTAACTACAGCCCAAATCCTAGCGACCGCAGCAATGCTTGACGGATTTGAAGTTAGAGGGCTAGATCAGACTGGCCTTTCACAAAAAGCAGGGCCGGTTGTTAGTGACATTCGGTTGTCCAGAGACCTACCTAGGTCATCGAATCTCCTAACAGACGCAAGTGCTGATGTTATTTTGGCCTTTGATCTTTTAGTCGGCGCGAGCGAATCTTCCCTTAAGGTAGCGAAACCTGGCCATACCGTTCTCGTTGCATCTGATTCACCCACACCCACAGGAGCAATGGTCGGAAAACCAGACACTAAATTGCCCGCTGGAAAAGAACTGGCCAAACGTGCTGCCTCATTCACAAATGAAGAAGAGAACGTCTACGTCAGCGCGGCGAGCATTTGCGAAGAACTTTTAGGTGATGCTACTTCAGCTAATATCTTTCTTCTCGGTGTCGCTGTCCAAAAGGGTGCCATTCCTGTATCTCCCGAGTCAGTTGAAGAAGCGATCACCTTGAATGGGGTTTCAGTCGAAAAAAACGTCAACGCGTTTAAATGGGGGAGGGCATGGATGAATAATCCTGCGAGTTTTGATAAACAACTAATCTCCTCTGCTCCTCAAGAACCCGTAATGGAACTGAAAGAATTGCCTGAGAAACTCGAGATCCTTATTAAGTCCTTCAATCTTTCGCCATCTACTAGTGAGTTGCTTCAGTTTCTCTCTAGGGATCTTATCGGATTCCAAAATAGACATTGTGCTGAAGAGTTTTTGATCACTGTCAAAGGAGCTGTGCAGGCGGCTCAGTGCCTTGAAGATAACGACTCTGTCACTGAATTAGTCGAAAATGTAGCGCGAGGAGTTCACAAGCTGACTGCGTATAAAGACGAGTATGAAGTCGCTCGCTTATTTCTAGATACAGAAACAAAATCTGAAATGACTGGCCTGCAAGGGTCAACTGGAAGAGCCAGATGGCATCTTCACCCTCCGTTTCTTAGGGCGCTCGGAATGAAAAACAAGCTTAAAATTCCCTTCTCTATTGCCGAGCCTCTTATGGTAGTTCTGGCTAGCGCCAAGATCCTTCGAGGTACTCCCTTTGACCTATTCGGATATGCGAAAGTAAGAAAAATCGAGAGAGAGTTACGCGATCAATATGTATCTTCCTTACAACATGCTTTGGAGCTTCTAGACCAAGACAACTATGAATTGGTTACTGAGCTGGCAGCTCTTGCCATGGAAGTAAGGGGTTTTGAAGACATTAAACTCCGCTCGGCAGAGAGATTTTTCACCCGTCTTGAAGAATTGACTCAGGCGATCTCATCAAACCACAACTAGACGGTTCTTGCTGCGTCAAGACCTATGATCACTGCGATCGCGACTCCTGAGGCCCCAAACAATCTAACAACAGCATTTCGTATGTTCATGTCGGCTACTTTTGTAAGAGTCGCTGCCCCCAAGATGACGAGCAAGATAGTGCAAGCAATCAGTAGTGGCATAATCCCAGCGTCACCACCGCCAGCTATGGCAGCAAAAACAGGTCCAGGGCTCAACATATGAAGAACGATATGCAGTGACTCTCTATTTGAGTCCTCATGAGTAGGCGTTAGGTTCGGGGCTACAAGCCACTTCCCACAACTCAGTCCAATTACAAGTCCTGCTCCAAGTCGAAAAGTTGGGGATGAAATCTCAAGGAGGCTAAATATCCCACCGGCCAGAGATCCAAGAGCGAATAGGCTGCCGCTTAAGACTGCAAAGACTAGAAGATGTGACTGTTTTTCCCTAGCCGACAGGGGATTATTAGGCCAGCAGGTTGCTGCTGGATTAACAGTGATTACTAATGAGAGGATGAGTGCTAATGAACTATCCATAATTTGTTATTCCTTTCATTGACCTATTGTGGCTCACCTATCTAGAGACGAAGCAGCGAACAGTAATCCACTTAGTGCGTGTTGCTGCCCATCAACTCGAGATGTGCCACCGGTGAACCACCCGCCATCAAATTCAACGACCCCAGTTCCTGTCGTTTGCTTTACGCGCATTCTCCCCGCGCCACATAACAGCCTGTCTTTCAGCGGACTTTTGAGGTCTTCTAGTCGTGATTCATTTTCTGCTAATTGATGCAGCATTCCAATTGCCTCAAGCCAAGTCCCTTGTCCAGCTGCTATGGGTTCGGGGGAGTGAACAAGACCATCCAAACCTCCATTACGCTGTGACTCCCATCTCACGGCTATTCCAAACTGAGCTGCAAGCTCCCTCGCGTAGTTAATATGGATTTCGCTTAAACCCCATTTCGACATTTCGTTAAGGCTGTAGGCAGCCCATTGATCAGCCCATGGTCTTGGCCATACGTTTTCGTCTTCGTCTCGCTGAGTTGCCATATAATCCAANGTTAGAAATGCTGCTTTATCCCAGTCGTTCTCTGGGAANAANTTATGNAGNCTAGCTAAAGCCCAAAGAGCTTCACCTGTGGCAAATAAAGAGGTTANACCCGGCACTGGAGAGCNTGTANCNTGATCCCAGNAATACAGCATACTCCCGTCCTCTCTTTGCATCTCAAGGATAAAGCTTCCGATCTTCTTCAAAGCGTTATCGTATTTCTTGTCATTCGTAGCAGCCCTTCTTTTAATTAAAGAAATAGCAAGTAGTGAAGCGGTTCCTAGTTTCGCATTTGCAGATCCTTCTGCGACTGCAAGAATTTCTTCATTGCTCACTGAGCGATCTAGCAGATACTTAAGTCCTGCGTCTGCCGCTTCTAGGTACTGATAGTCACCTTCTTCCACTATCTGGTACAAGGCCATTGTGGTCCCAGCATGACGAACAAGATTGTATCCATCGGAAATAATTGGGTTTCCATCTGCGCTAATTGTTACTTCGTAGAGATAACGTCCATCGTCTGACTGGTTTTGCGAAATCCAATTTGCTGCTTCTTGGGCGGAAAAATATAGCTCTTCCTTCGAAGATGAAGGACAAATTTCTGCTGCGAGTAGCGTCGCCCGAAGAGACCCAATAGTAAGAAGCCAGATGACGCCCCAAGCGATAAGACGATATGACTTACTTTTCATCTTTAGAGGTCGAGGTAGTAGAAGGCTCCGGCGTTTGCGAGTCCTGAAACGGTCCTGCCGGGTGAGCCTATGATGAGGTTTCCGTTGAGGACGCTGAACCATGAGCCGAATTCTGCGTTAGCTTCTGAATCTCCGGTGAAGATGCTCTGGTTCGCGTAGAAGAACTGATCTTCAGCGGTTGTTATTTTTCCTCCGGCGCTTTTAAAGATAGCGACAGCTCCCGCGTTTGGGCGAGTAGCGATAGATTCACCGGGAACACCAACAATAAGATCAACATTACTATCGCCGGTCACGTCCGCCATTTCAAGGTGAGCGCCGAACCGGTCGCCGGTCTCGACCTTATTTTGAACCCCAGCAAGGTTCTGATACAAGGTTTGGACGCTCGCTGGTGTCTGCGACCAATCGCCGGGGTTGTAGCGGATCTGGACCTGCCCAGCGTCAGTATAGCTTCCGAGTTTCTCGCCGGGGACACCCACGACAAGATCCCCGATGCCATCCCCGTCGATATCGCTCACAGCGACCGATGAACCAAAACGGTCATTAGTTTCTGACCGTCCAGGCCACCCGGGGGAATTCTGATAGAACCATTGGCTTCCTGTTCCCGACGCTCCCGACGCCGACCCGTAAATAACATGAACCGCCCCAGCACTCGATTGGGCTCGCGCCCCCCAGCCGACACCTTCACCGGGAACACCCACAATCACGTCATCGTAGCCATCGCCGTTAATATCTGCCGCTTCGACAGCTTCTCCGAACGCGTCATCAACTTCAGCCCTGCTTTTCACTCCGCGGGCATCTTGATGCAACAAATTACTATNCACTCCGGTCAATCCCGACGCCGACCCGTAAATAACATGAACCGCCCCAGCCCGGTCACGTTTCGATATGCCCTCACCGGGAACGCCCACAATCACGTCATCGTAGCCATCGCCGTTAATATCGCCGGAAGCTAAAGAAGCTCCGAAAAGGTCCCCTGATTCTGAATTGGTTCCCACACCGGGACTGTACTGATGCATATTCACGGGGCTAGTCAACCCTGAAGCTGAACCGTATGCAATAGTGATCATGCCAGCGTCAACTAGCTGGTTAGAACCGCCGAGGTCCTCTCCGGGAATACCGACCACCATGTCGTCATACCCGTCATTGTTGAAATCGCCTGTCGTGAGCGCTGAACCAAACCGATCTCCNGATTCTGAAGCACCCGGCCACCCAGACGTATTCTGATAAAACCCATCATTATTACTCCACCCGCCGGAACCATAAATCACATGCACTAAACCAGCGTCACCGATAGACCCAACGCTTTCCTCAGGAGCGCCAACAAGAAGATCCATCCTGCCATCACCATCAAAATCACCAGTATCAGTCACCGAACCAAACCTGTCACCACTCTCAGCACCAATCCAACCCGCAGACAAAAATCCAGGCGTATCCTGATCAATCTGATTTGTATCAGGCAATGTTGGATCAAACGGGGCTGAGCTATTGGCACAATCATATCCATCGTTTCGAAGTGGAGTTCCATATGGGACTTCTTGCCAGTCTGTCGTTCCTAAATGATCTGGGTAGGTGACTTGTGTGGTGCCATGGCAGGCAAAAATCTTACCAAAGTAAATTCTGCTTACAGGGAGGCTCTGTGGCAGAGTTTCATCATAATGAAGGTGCGTCCCTGTGTAGGTGCACCCCGAACAGCCTGCGTATCCTATTAAGTCGCCTATCTCAACCCAGTCACCTACGTTCAAAGTGGCATTAACGTAGGCAAGATGGATATATCTAGCCCAATGATCACCGTGGTCGACTGAGATCCAGTTTCCTGCTCCTCCGTTGCAGTATCCCGATCCAGTCGCAGGGCCACATCCCTCAAATACCTGTTTAACTGTCCCAGCTCCAGCTGAGTACACAGGGTGGTTGAATGGAAGTTCAAAATCAATCCCCCATGTTGAATGGTGGTTACCACAAGACCCTGTCCCTCCAGTAGCCAAAGTGCACCAGATGTCGTATTCTCCGATGAAAGGCATCCATGATGCGTCTGATGTAACACCTGGGTCTGCTAGGGCATTCGGAGGTGATTCGATATTGGTAATTATCACACTAGCTATCAGCAGGAAAACTGATAGTAGTCCCTTAAGTAGTTGTCTTCGTTTGAATAGGTAAGCTCGTTTGAAGGTCATCTCTGAAGTCCTTGTTACTACCCGTTAACTGTACATTCATTGAACCTGTTTAGAATGTCGGCCCATACAGAAAGATCTTCAGAGGGTAGGGGAACTTTCACAGGATTGTTAGAATCAACTTATGTCAAGGATTTGCCAAGTAACCGGAAGAAAACCAGCTTTTGGAAATAATGTTTCCCACTCGCATAGGAAAACAAGACGTCGATGGAACCCTAATGTCCAAGTGAAGAAGTTCTGGGTACCGAGTGAGAAGCGATGGGTAAAACTTACTGTGAGCGCCAAAGGCATAAAGACTATCAATAAGAATGGAATTGAAAGTGTCCTCGCTGATATGCGGCGACGAGGAGAGAAGGTTTAAATGCCAGCCGGAAGCGATAAACGCCCTGTTATTAAACTTAAGTCAACTGCCGGAACTGGGTATACGTACGTGACTAACAAAAATAAGGTCAACACTAGAGACCGTATTGAACTTCGGAAATATGATCCGATAGCGCGAAAGCATGTAATCTTTAAGGAAGAGAAGTAGCGTCCTTCTCCGCCATCGGCATGGAACTCAGCGTCAAAGAGCAGCGAGAAACTCTTAATACTGTCTTAATGGATGACGATGTATCTGGAGCGCTTTGGAATTTTGTTGACAGTGGTTTAGCAGACAAGATAGTCCCTGAGCTTCCTGCTCTTCGACTTGAACAAGACCCTATTCATCGGCATAAAGAAGTCCTTTCGCACACTATTGCTGTAACAGCAAAAACAACACCTGACTTAGTTCTTCGCCTGGCAGCACTATTTCACGACATTGGTAAACCTGCTACGCGAAGGATCCACGATGGAGGAGTTACTTTCCGCCACCATGAGGCTGTCGGGGCGAAAATAACGCGAAAGCGGCTCCGTCAACTCGAATACCCAGAGGAAGTTATCGGAGATGTTTCTGAACTAGTCCGACTTTCGGGGAGGTTCAAAGGATATGCACAAGGTTGGGGTGATTCGGCTGTCCGAAGATATGCGAGGGATGCTGGACACCTTTTAGGAAAACTAAACGACCTTGTTCGCTCAGACTGTACTTCTCGTCACGAGCGGATCCATCTTGAGATCCATCATCATGTTGACGATTTGGAACGCCGGATAGGAGAACTCGCTGACGAAGAGAGAAAATCTGCAGAAAGGCCACTACTAGATGGGCAGGAAATTATGCAGCGCTTTTCGGTAGGCCCTGGCCCAAGAGTCGGGCAAGCCTTGAAATTCCTTCTAGAATTAAAACGGAACAACCCAGATTTAGATAAAGAGAATACAGAAAAAGAGCTCGATATTTGGTGGGAGAGTTACGAATCCTAAACCCGGCAGTGTTACCAGAGTTGATCTGTGTAGATATCAGTTCCGACGATAGTTGGAATGAATGGTGCCGCTAGCGATACAGTTGCGAGACCTGATTCACTAATTGAATTTGCATAACTATGAAAGAGATCCCATACGTTACGCGGGTCATCTTCAAGAAAGAACATCTGATTGGTACGCTCATCATTTCCAGTAGGTGAACCAAGGTCCATTGGAGCATTTCCGTCAATATCATCGTTTCGAGGGATAGGCTTCCAATTCACACAAGAGGCTATTGGGGACCCTGAAGACATGATGGATGGTAAAGCCTTTGTTTCGATAAAATCCCGTAACTCATCTTCTGTAGCTCCTTCAGAGCGATCTATGAAGATATTCCCAAGCCCTTTATATGGGTGGTCGAAGGAGAGTTCGATTGGGACAGGATCATCATCTCTGTAATAAGCCCACGGAGAGTTAAACATAACGGTATGTGCGTGTTGCCGTTCGGGAAAGCCCCGGTCATTTGCATAGAGATTCCATACTTGTTCGGCTGCCCACTTAAAATGTTCATCGTGTTTCCCCTCTAAAACGAAATAAGTTGCCAGATAAGACCCTCGGTCAGTCGGGGTAGCAACATTACTGTGATGCGGGAACCTCAAATCCTTTAGTTCTCGTGTTGCGACCCAGCGCTTTCCCGCAAAAAGCCACGGACCGATAAGGCACCCAGCATAAAAATGATCCCGCTCATACCATCGGTTGTATTCAACCTCGTATCCTCTATTTGGGTCGACGAGCGTGTAAAGCATACTCCCTGCTCGTACGGGGTATTCGTTCATGTGATCTCCTTACATTTTCTCATTTCATTATTATCAGAAGCTGGAATCAAGTGCCATCAAAGTTAGGACTACGTTTTTCCATAAAGGCAGCTATACCTTCTAGATAATCGTCGCTTTCATAGCAGTCATCCGTTGCTGCCTTGACCTCATCAGCGGTAGCTTTCCCAGCTAAATAAGCAAAACTAGTTTTTGCTGCTAGCAGAGTTTTAGGTGCTAATTTGCATATTTGAGTGGCAAGAGAGTGGACAGCTTCTTTAAGTTGCGATTTTTCGCTGACTCCATGGATCAAACCAATCCGGTATGCTTCAGATGAATTAATAGTCGTTGCGGTAAGAACTAAGTGTTTTGCATGAGCAGGTCCGATGACCTCAGTCAGCGACTCTAAAGCGGCATGCGGGAACGCAATGCCAAGTTTTGCAGGGGGTACTGCAAAGTTAGCTTTCTCACTAGCAAATCTAAGATCACATGCTAATGCGATAGCAAGTCCACCTCCGCGACAAGCTCCATGAATCATCGCAATAGTTGGAATGGGAGCATTCTCGATAGCCTTGTGGGCATCCAATTCTGCGATATCGTAAGCACCCGCATTTTCTCTCCGCCGAAGATTTGAGAACTCTGAAATATCTGACCCCGCCCCAAATGCCTCTTCACCTTGCCCTCGTACAACAATTACCCGAACATCTGCGTCGGTTAGTTCCTTAATAGCTGCAGGCATCATCTGATACATAGAAAAATTCATAGCATTACGGTTGTCCGGATTGGATATCGTTAACCACCCTATGTGGCCAGTTTGATCTGTATGTATGTAACCGTTTGGGTTTTCCGTCATTGGGCCTTAAACCATCTGAGATTGATATTTTTAAATTTCGAGTATCCCACGCTCAATCAGATTTTCAATAGTAGCACTATCCATTTTGAGAATTTCGTTAGCGATTTCAACCGTATGTTCAGCCAAGTCAGGAGAGGGGAATGTCAACGGTCCCCCCATAGTCTCACTCTCCCAAGCCGGTCCTTCTAGTTTCATATATCCAACACCAGGTTGATCGATTTCGAGATTCCAGCCTCGTGCGCATAAGTGGATGTTATCGAGCATCTCCATACCAACTAGCATCGGTCCACATGGAACACCAGCTTTCTGCAAGATATGAAAGACATCGTCACGGTTTTGGCTTCCAACCCATTGTGAAAGATTATTGTTAATGAGTTCTGTATTTTCCATTCGGCCTTCTAGCGTGCTTAGAATTTCTTGCTCTGCCCACTCTGGGGACCCCATAGCATTTACGAGAGCCTGCCACTGTGAGGTTGTTTCAATTGAAATAACCACCCATTGTTCCTCACCTGCACATTGATAAGGCCCACGAGGGAAACGTTGCGGGTGGAAGTTTCCTTTAGGTCCTGTAGATCCAGAAGCTAAATCTTCTTTTAATAGCTGTTCTGCGATTATGTTTACAACCACCTCGACCTGAGCCACTTCTGTGTGGGTGGGGCTACTTTGAGTCTCCCGTCCTATCAAAGCGGAGATACCAGCAAGAGCGCATAGCCTTCCAGCGGCGTGATCTGGAAAAATCGTGCCATTTGTAGCTGGCGGATCATCATCATCATAATCCCAAAGGTGTAAGAGTCCGCCGTAAGTTTGCGTTGTGGGCCCATATCCGGTCCAATGACTATTTGGGCCGCTAGAACCAACCAGTTGGCTACTAACCATAACGATCTCTGGATTAATAAGTTTTAACGTTTCAAAACCTAATCCCAGCGAATCCATAACACCACTGGCACTATTTTCAACTAGGACATCAGATTTTTCTAGAAGCTTCTTTATTATTTCTAGCCCTTCCTCAGTCTTAACATTGCAGCCGAAGCTTCTCTTACTCCGAGAGGAAGAAGCGAATGAAGGAGACGTCTCGCTTAATGCTACTAGCCGAATAAAATCCGGATATGTTCGACTTTCAACCTTTATTACATCAGCGCCATATTCGCCTAAAAGCCTTGACGTCTCTACACCTACACCTCCAATACCAAAATCAAGGACACGTACTCCAGTTAGAGGCAGCTCAATTTCCTCGACGGATTTTTTGCGTTCAATTCGGTCGCTAGTAAAAGCGAATCCGTTATGTTCCCCTAACTTAGGAGCACGCGACGTAAAGCCATGCCTTGAACCATCAAGCTCGAAAAACCCTGAGGCAATCCTTCCAATTTCGCCGCTAGCCAATTCAACTTCAGTAAAGGTGCCTCGTTCTTGTAGGTGAGGATCATTAAGTACTTCATCCGTTTTGAGTAAAGGCGTAACGACAATACCGCGATTCTGACCCTCAACGCAGATGTCTAGCATTCGTTTATCTGCGAAGAATTCCTCGTATGCAGGATTCAGAACATCGGCATTCATGATCCTGTTGCCTACCTGAGACCAGAATTCTTTATCTCCAAATGCCTCAGGGTTACCCATCCAGTCCCATAGCGACTCCCATTGTCTAGGACTCAAGATAACCATTCGAACCCAACCGTCAAGGCATTCGAAAACAAAGATAGTGAAGAAATTGTTGACGGATTAATCGATCTATGCGTTGTAGCTATTGGTACGCTTGACGCTTTTAATATTGATAGCCACAAAGCTTGGAAGGAAGTACATAATGCAAAT
>PBPU01000020.1 GCA_002724825.1 Acidimicrobiaceae bacterium | reverse complement strand
AGCCGTGAAATGGGCATCGGATCTCCGAGCATCGACCATCGTAATCCTTCAGTCGACGGCCTCGGTGTAGGCAGGCGTTGGGGTAGGCTTTTATTTCATCGTCACTGCTGCGCATAACAACGTAGCTTCTTCCAACAATCTCGTAGACATAATAATCGCCAACTTCAGGGATTTCGTCAGCTCTGCATGCGTATTGCCAGACCCGAGACCAAAGATTTTCTTTCTCAGCCTCATGCCATTCGCGAGTGGTGTACCGAGTAATGGGAAACTCGTCGGGGCCGAAACTTTTCGAAGACTCGAGTCGTAAAACATCAGGGACTGGATGCGTATCTTCGTCCAAAAGCTGTTGATATGTTACCCCTGGGGATCTACTTTCTACATCTCTTAATACGGCCACATTTCCTCCTGACAAACCATCTAGCTACGATACTTGCTGACAATTGAAGAAACCAGTTTCACAAAGCGATTTTCAAAAACAGCCACTTTACGGCATTTCTTTGTATCGAAAGAAAATAAGATTGGTTTTGACTCGAACATTCTCAAGAAAAATGTAAGACTCTGTAAGAAGACTATGAAAGGGGAAAATATGTCTGACGTTCAAGGTTCCCTCCTCGGAAATGCTGTGCTACGTAGAGAAGATCCAGATCTTTTAATCGGGGCGGAAAAGTACTTTGATGACATTGAGGTGCAAGGCCTTGGGTATGTGTATTTTGCGCGTTCCTCAGTGGCCCATGCGACCATAAACTCTATTGAGACATCTAGCGCTAAAGAAATCGATGAAGTTATAGGCGTCTGGACTGCAAACGACATTGATATGCCACCTCAGTTGGGTTTCGCCATGTTTCCCCCAGTTTTTTCCCGACCGCTTTTAGCCACTGACAAAGTTCGCTTCGTTGGTGACATTATTGCGGTAGTTGTAGCTGAGACTGCAAGCATTGCTGCAGATGCGGCAGCTGAAATCTGGATGGATTTTGAGCCACTACCCGCAGTCACCGACCCCGAAGAGGCTTTGGCTGAAAATGCACCGATCCTATTCGAAGAACATGGTTCAAATGTTTGTTTTGAAACTGGAATAGAACATGAAGGCGATGATCCGACAGAAGGGTCAGAGCATGTTGCGGAAATCAAAATGGTCAGTCAACGCATCGCTGGAGTTCCCATAGAAGCTAACGGAATTGTAGCTATCCCAGAAGAAGGAAAACTGACGACATGGATGCCAACCCAGAGTCCGCATGCATTTCGAGAGGGGCTAGCTCCGCTTCTCGGCCTCGATGAAGAGAACCTGCATATTATTGCTCCAGCTGTTGGCGGTGGATTTGGTCCAAAAGCGGCGATGCCTGCTGAATATATTGCTACTGCAATTCTTGCTATGCAGCTTCAGCGACCCTTGAAATGGACTGAGCTGCGAAGTGAAAATATGGTCGCTAACGGCCACGGTAGGGCCAGCGTATTAACAGGAAAAATGGGATTTGACGCCGAGGGCAAAATTACTAGCTTCGATGCGAAAGCGATTTTCGATGCCGGAGCATATCCCGGCATTGGAGGTTTCCTTGCCTTCTATACACAACTGATGATTCAAGGAGTTTATGAAATTCCAAAGATACGTTTCCATGCTCTCGCCGCAGCTACAAACACAACTACTACGGTCGCCTACCGTGGCGCAGGTCGACCCGAAGCCACTCAGCTACTTGAACGGCTTATGGATGTAGCGGCTGATGAACTTGGCATCGACCCAGTTGAAATTCGAAAGAAAAATCTCATAGCCCCCGATGCTTTCCCACTCACTACATTGGGTGGGATGAATTATGACTCTGGAGAGTATGACTTGGCGTTAGATAGAGCGTTAGAAGAGGCAGGATATGATCAGCTGCTCGGTCAGCAGAAGCAACGCAGAGAAGAAAATAGCAGCACTCAGCTGGGTATCGGTGTTGCAGCGTATGTTGAGTGCACTGCCCCTACCGGACTTCATGTTGAGTATGGGGCTGTTGAAGTTCACGAAGATGGAACAGCCACCGCAACTGTTGGAACTAGTGCACATGGCCAAGGCCATTTGACAGCGTTCTCAATGATAATCTCAGAAATTCTCGGGATTGAAATGGAAAAGGTACGCCTTGTACAGTCTGATACTGAGCAAGTACCTCGGGGAGCTGGAACAATGGGCTCACGGTCATTGCAAACAGCAGGATCAGCCATCCATGTCGCTAGTGAAACTGTACTTGAGAAGGCAAAGGATCTTGCCGCCCATCTCCTGGAAGCGAGCGCTGATGATATTACTGTTGGCGAGGGCGGACTTCATGTAGCCGGTGTTCCGGCTAACGTCGTGAGCTGGGCCGAGTTAGCACAAGCTTCGAATGATGAATCCAAAAGACCTGAGGGAATGGAGCCTGGATTGACGCATGAACTAGATTTCGATGGCGCCGATGCAACCTTCCCATTTGGTGCACACGTCGCCGTAGTAGAAGTAGATATCGAAACTGGCGGCGTCGAACTTATTCGTCACATAGCGGTTGATGACTGTGGAAAAATTCTTAATCCTTTAATGGTTACAGGCCAGCAGCATGGAGGGATCGCTCAAGGCGCTGCTCAAGCGTTGTACGAAGGAGTATTCTACGATGAAGAAGGAAATCCTCTCACAGGAAATCTGATGGACTACGCCATCCCGTCCTCTGCCGAATTTCCTTCTTTCGAGACTTTCAATACAGAGACACCAACTCCTCGCAACCCTCTTGGCGCCAAAGGCATAGGAGAATCAGGGACCATTGGTTCCACGCCGGCTATCCATAATGCTGTGATTAACGCTGTGTCTCACCTTGGCGTTAAACACATTGATATGCCACTAACTCCTCAGAGAGTGTGGTCCGCTATTCAAGAAGCTCGCGGGTAGTACCGAATGGAGCAACCAGATTTGGTTGTCGCGCGAGTAGAGATACATGACCGACTCTTGTCCTACACTCGGGGCATCGACCGGTTGGACAGTGATCTCGTGCTGTCTGCCTTTCACCCTGGCGCCCTGCTGTATGATTATGGGCCTGACCCGATGAGTGTGGAAGACTTTGCATCTTATGCAATTCCATCGCTTGGAAAAAGATTTGTAGCTACACAACATCGCGTTTCCAATATTCGAATAGAAATTGATGGGGATCTTGCTGTTCTTGAGGCTTACGTTCTCGCATACCATGTACAGGAATCTGAAGGCGAGCGAATCCTTCACACATTTAATGGGAGGTACATTGACGAATGTTCACTTCGCGAAGGTGCGTGGAAAATCCACAAACGCACGCTTCGGAAAGATTGGACAAAAGTCGAGAAGATCGATGAGGAAATGAGTGGAACGTGGCCATCTAGTGCCAGAGACCATACTGACCCAATTTACATAACTAGCTAAGTAACGGCAGCACCGTCGATCAAAATCGAGAACTGGCGCTGAGGCTCTTTTGCGGGAACTTTAGACTCTGGTGGTCCGGCATGAGGTTCGCCATGCAGTAATTGTGCTTCATCTGGCGCGTATTGGACGATGTACGCTTTTCTTGTCTCTTCACTAATGTTAGGGCCGGTCTTATGGGGAGTGAGCGAAGAGAATATAACGATGCTTCCTGCTTCGGCTTCAACGGGTATAGCGTCCGGGTGGTCGTTGAAACATTCGTAGCCCAGAGGTTCGACATATTTATGGGAAAGCGTTCCTTTCCGATGCACTTTTGGGACTATCCATGGGCAGCCGTTTCCAACATGAACGTCAACGAGAGGAATCCAGCATGTGAGGTATTGTTGAGGCTCGACAAATCCATACCCGTTATCTTGATGCCAAGGGAATCTTCGCGGTTTTTCTGTCTGTTTGTAAACCAGCTGGTCCCAATACAGTCTGACATCTGGGCCAATCAGATCATGACAAATATCAGTAAAGGGCTGTTGGGAGATGAATTGTTTTACCATTTCTGACCTGAGGCAGGGATGTATTCCGAAAAGAATAGCGCCAGATTCTGCTATCGAAAGTCGTTCATCCTCGAGGGTTCGAAGAAAGGCATCAGTTTCATATGCCAATTGGTCCATCGTTTCGATGATTTCCTGCAATTTTTCTACTGCAAGGGCTTTTTCTAATAATACAAAACCATCATTATTGTACTTGTCTACCTGATCCTGAGTGAGGTAGCCCGTGAGAGGTGAGGCGTCGCTCCATTCGAACGTTTCATTCCATGGATGGAGGTTATAGTTGGTCATCCACCATATGGTAGAGGATCATATGAGTTGGGTGCTTCACCTTCTGGCCACTCGAGGTAGATGTCGGAAGATGTCGACCTGTCGAATAGGACAATATCTTCTTCAGGTATTTCACCTAGGAGATATCGTTGTCCTCCATCTGCAAAGAAATACATTCCCGCTGCAAGAGTGTCTGCTTCATCAAGCCCTTCTTTGGTAGCGTCATACCAGAAAACGGTTATATCATCGCCGCCGAAGAAGTCGTACTCAAGTTCAGCGGGCCATCTACCGGTCACACCCCATGAGAACGACCCAGATGTTAGGGTCTGCGGGGTTGGGTCTGCAGTATCTAGGGCTTTTTTCCAGTTTTCGTAGGTTAAGTTTGGCCCGATGCCCTGAATGATTGGATAGAACGTTGATGGCCATGGATCTATGACCCCTAGAGAATCATCCGCTGGAGCTTCTTCTCCATGGAACCACTTGTAACGGTATGGGGCTCCGCTTATCGTCGGGTCGACTCTTGCCGCTAGCGAAGTGATACCGAAAGCATTCGCCCATTGTTCCTGATCATAAGTTCTAGCGAATATATTAGTGTCTGCGAGCACACTTCCGATGTGTACCCATTCTGGGTAATATCCTTGTGCTGTTGCTTCACGGGTGAAATCTCGAGGCGATATGGGGTCACCTGAGAACAGTACTGATGTAACACCTGCAGCTTTGAATTTCGCTATTGCCGAAGATGCTTGTTCTTGCAAGGTTGCGGGGTCAAGAGCGAAAGATACAGACTCGGTGACTTCCACACCGTATCCGGCTAGTTGCTCTTCAAAGTCTGCTTCGTTGGTGATTGATGCTTCCCCGTTGTCGATCCAAAGCCGGCCGAAAACTCGGGGTTGGTCCTGATAGTCAGTATCGCCGGCATAGATAGCGTTCCGGTCAGCCAATTGTTTACCNACGTACTCGGCNGCNAGAAGGTTTGCCTGTACGGCGCTCATTCCAAANGCCCACGCTAATGGGTCATTCTCACGGTAGTACTCTATAGTTTGGGATGGGCCGCAACTCAGGCATGCTATCCCACGAGAAACAAGCTCATCCTCAAAGGCGTTAGTCAGCGTTGGGCCATTCCAGACCATAAATGGGTCATATTCTTCTGCGATCTTTACGGCGTCAGCACGTGCGGAAACGGCATCGCTAATCAAACCTGTACCTTCATAGAAGATGAGGTTCACTTTTCTTCCGTAAGTCTCGTAGTACGTTTCGTAGTATTCGAGCATTTTTCGGAGGCTCTCTTCGGCGTCAGCGTTGGAATCATCGTTGGCGATAGGGCCGGTGATGTACTGCAGGATGAAGTCGTTTTCCATCCACCTCCAATAGACAATGTTAATNGTGTCTTCAGTTACGCCTCGTTCCGTTGCTCCCCCGTTGTCCCCTTCAAATGGGGCAAAACATGCTGGGGGAATCGAGGTGGGAAGTTTTAGCAGACCGGTTTCTTCGTCGCANCGCTCNCCCCATTCGATATCGTCGGCTATGCACCGTGTAACTGCTTCTTCGTAGAACATGACTCCGGGAAGTAAATCATCTCTCGCGTCTGCAGCNGTTGGACAGTCTTCAGCGGCTGGGGCTGCCTCTTCGGCTGATTCGGCTTCAGCGCTTTCGCTTTCTGAAGTCGATGCTTCAGTTTCTGNACTCTCTTCAGCTGTTTCGGTTGACTCAGCTGATGATGAACTAGTGTCGCTAGTGTCGCTAGTACTATCGTCGNCTCCNCCGCCNCCGCCAGACGCGACAATAATTATCACCACCACGGCAGCAACGACAAGAAGGCCTAACGGTCCCCATTTTTTCAGTGAAGACGCCCCTGAATTTTCTACTTCTCCTTGTGCAGATTCCATGAATTCCCCCTCATAGTTCTGGAATGGACATTAGTACGAATTCTGCTCANAGCAAACTAGATGTTTCCGCTTCTTTGGATTGTTTCTTTTGATGTCCCTAAATACGAAGAGATCACGAGCGGGTCGTTAAGCACTTCCTCGGGGGTTCCCCGAGCGATTACTGATCCCTGCTCTAGGGCGATAAACCGGTCTGATACTTCTGAAAGTAGCCCTATGTCATGTTCTATGATCACGAGAGATGATCCCATGTCTTCTCGGATGCGGTGNAGAACGGGGACGAGTTGTTCAGCTTCTTTCTGCGCGATGCCGCTGGATGGTTCATCGAGGAGGACGACAAGAGGGCGATGGGCGATGACGCATGCTAGGTCAACCATCCGCCGGGTTCCAGTTGATANCTCGCCGACGAATTTGTTCTCGTAAGCGCCCAGTCCCATAACTTCTATGAGTTCAGCGACTTGACNGACAACCCGTTTTTCGCTTTCGTAGGATCGCGGTAAGTGAAGACCAGCAGATATGGGGTCTTTGGACGCGGTGAAGCGCTCGAGAGCAACTGCGATTGCTTCAGCAACAGTGAGGGATGGGAACAGTCTGGCGTCTTGGAACGATCGGCCAAGTCCGAAGCGTGCCCGATCTGCTGGGCTAGATTCACTGATNTCTCGATTCGCTAAGTGGATCGAGCCACTGTCTTGCGGGACGAACCCGCTGAGTAGGTCAAANAAGGTGGTTTTCCCCGCTCCATTGGGTCCCATGATTCCTACGATTTCTTTTTCTTTTACGTCGAAAGAAACGGACGCTACTGCTTGGATTCCTCCAAATCGGCGGGTGAGTTCCTCTGCTTTAAGGGTCACTTCACTAGCTGGCCCTGAAGTATGCGCTATTTGAATTGGGGCGGTTTCTACTTTGCTTAGNAAAACAGACCGAAGAAGATCTGGCCTTTCAAGGAGATCTTTTGTTGCTCCGCTNAATCGGATCTTTCCTTTTTCCATGAAGTACGCTCGTTCTGCGATAGTTAAAGCAAGATTAACGGACTGTTCAACAATAATGACCGCTGTTCCGTTCGCAGCTATTTGCTTGATGACAGGAAGGATTCGTTCAACTACGGCTGGTGCTAAGCCGAGCGATAGCTCATCTATCATGAGGACTTTGGGTGCAGTGTGGAGTGCCATTGCCAGCCCAAGCATTTGCTGTTGGCCGCCTGAAAGGTTCGCTGCAGGCTCATTCCAGCGCTCTAAGATTTCTGGGAAAAGTTGAAGAGATTCTTTAGCCGCTAGAGATTCTGACTGTTTTTCTTGTCTTGCGAGCCATTGAGATGCCTCAATATTTTCTCTGACGGTAAGGCTTGGGAATATGGCNTGCCCGCCTGGAAGTTGCGCTATGCCAAGGGCAGCTATTTCGTTTGGTGGTGCGTGGGTTATATCTCGGCCATCGAGAACTATAGCTCCGCGGTCAGCTTCCGTTACNCCTGATATTGCTTTTAACAGCGTCGACTTTCCAGCTCCGTTCGTTCCAAGTAACGCAACGATTTCTCCTGCNGCTACATCAATATCCACTTCGAAGAGAACCTGTACTTTGTCNTAGCTAACCTGCACANCTCGTGTGAGGAGAAGNTTCGCNTCTCCTCGTTTNCGNGCGAGGGCGGCTTCACTTCGGGCACGCGCTGAAGCTNGAACTTGTTCGATGTCTCTTCTGATTCCGTTCGCAGCTGAACTAACAATGAACACTCCNACTAGCAGTATGGGTGTCATGACCATTATTCCGACTCGAATTCCCCATTTATCACCGACCCACCCGACGAGAGGTAAAGCAAAAAGACCAGGCAAAGCCCAGAGGGATCCCATGCTAAATCCCATAGCTCGGGCGCGNGGGGGAATTGCTAGGGAAAGAGCTGCAANAAGTCCAGGTCCAAGAATAGCAAAGGAGAAGGTGAGGAGGGCACTAAAACCTACTGCCATCCACACTGTTGGTGATAGTGCAAAGCCGATAACAAATAACGACCCCACAAAAGCTGATACAGCAAGTAGTCGNAGAATAAGTGCCGGGTCGCGNGAGACGAGCTTCACTCCTAGCCCAGCCCCAACGATAAGTCCCAAGAGTTGTGCAGGTTCCACTCCAGCGGCAATAAATCCTCGAGTCCGNTCGTCAAGATCAAAAACATCTTCGTAAAATAGTGCTGCGAGGACTCCGAATCCNACTANTGATGTAGCCAGAAATGGCATAGCCATGAAAATGCGNCGAAGNGTCTCTACCTTCCAGCACAGTCGCCATGCTTCTGTCATTGATGGCGGCTCTTCAGCTAGTAATGCTGCCTCTTCATCTGCGCCTGCTGCTTCACGTTCAAATCTCCCTCGAACCGGCTCTTTTAACCGTAAAGCGAGAAATGCCAAAACGACAGTAGGNACAGCGAAGACAAAGAATGGGACNCGCCAGCTAAAATAGAACCCCAGAAGTCCAGCAAATAACGCNCCTAGGATGATTCCCACGGAGTTNCCAGCTCGATGGAAAGAATAGACTGCGGGGCGCTGCTGAGGCGGGTACCAGTCAGCTAGTAGCGAATTGTGTGTGGGGTCGATGACNCCTTTTCCTANTGCTGANCCGGAACGCANGAANCCTAGGAAAATGATAGATGTCGCGAGGCCTGTCATAAAGGAAAACACTGCCCAGGTGAGAGCGCCGATAATTGCTAGATGAACTCTGTTCATTTTGTCTGCAAGTCCTGCAATTGGAATTTGTAGCGCTAAAGCGAAGGCGAGAACGACTCCAGCTAGGGTCAATAGTCCTTGAAAGCCAAGACCGAATTCATCTCGGATCTCGGGGGCCAAGATCGCGAATGCTGTTCGGTCGAGTTCGTCAACTGCGTTGAGGCCAAAGAGGATAAGCATCGGATAGACCGGCCCTGACCCGACAACGCGTTTGAATCTAGCTTTCATCTTCGCCTCCTCCCGTATCTGGAGGTGCATCTGGTATCTGGTCATCGGCNATCAAACTAGGAACTTTTATGTCTTTCTTTAGAGCAAATTGCGTCAAGAGCCAGTCGCGGAACTGGTATAGAAGTGAGCTTACGCCACCTGGTGCTATTAGGAGGACAGTAAGCACACCGAATCCCGTTGCAAAGATGCTCCAATCGCCGCGAAGCCACCAAATTGTTCCGAAGAGAAATAATGATCCAAGTAAGGCTCCCATTGTGGAACCAATTCCGCCCACAATCGCTGCGATAAAGATTCTAACGGAATTGCCTAGCCCTCGTGAATCGGTCATACCTGCGAATGATTGCTGGTGGACAACATATAGGGCGCCAGCGCATCCTGCGAAAAAGCCGGCAATCGAAAACGCCATTAATTTTGCTTTGATGACGCTCACTCCATANGCTTCGACTCCTTGTTCATTATCCCGTAGGGCGATGAGTACCCGACCGGTTCGGCTTTGTCGTAAGCCATGGACAATTGCGAGTGTGAGAAAGAGTGAAATTACTGTAACAAAATAGATTCCTCTGCTTGAGGTGTAATCTATTCGCCCTAATATTGGGAGCCGATCTATTCGGTCTGAATTTGCTGGGAGCCAGTCAAAGAACCGCCCGTTGAGGAAGTAGCTCATCATTGCTAATTCAAATGCGAAAGTAGTGACTGCGAGGAAAAGTCCTCGAATGCGAAGTGCTGGTAGTCCAACTAGTAGCGATAGCGTTGCGCCGAAGGTACCAGCGAGAAGTACGGCGGGGATGAGATCTAGGTTCCATTCGAGGATCATTTTGGCTGCAAGGGCTGCACCGGCAGCAAAGAACGCCATTTGCCCTAGCGAGATCTGGCCGCTCCACCCAGTAAGGATGACGAGAGAAATCATGACGATTGCGTAGACAAAAAGTGATGAGACTCGTAGAACGGTAACGATCCCGAACCACTGGGGAATCATGAACAAAAATCCTGCAAACAACAAGGTAATAATGACTTTGCCTAGTTTGATTTCTCTGATTTGTTTGAGTTCAGGAGGGATTGGTCGTGTTTCGCCCATCGATAGGGTCTCGCGCAAACTATCAAATCGTGAATAGCTTTGGCGGCGGGCCACTAACGCCAAAAGGATAATGGCTGCGCAAACAGCAGCCATTAGTGCATTTCCTCTCATTGGACTGTCGGTGTTCCATACAATGCCTTGTTGGAGAATGCCGAGCACGATTGAGGTTACAAGAACTGTTTTTAGGTCGGTTAGCTTTCCCACGACGGCGGCTGTTAAGGCCCGGAGGAAAAAGAGGACGCCGAGCTGACCTCCCACAGGTAGGCCGAAAATACTTGATCTGAGGAAGAGCGCTAGGAAGGCGAGAACTGCTGCGAGGCACCAGACGTAACTTTGGATCCTGCGCACCGGTATTCCCAACATTCCTGCCCGGTCGAAGTCCTCAGCTATCGCCCGTACTCCTATGCCGATACGGGTGCGGTGAAGGAGATAGCCGACCAGCATCAAGACCAGTGGGATCACGATCATGACGATGACGTGGTTGTCGTTGAATCGGAATTTGTCAAAGTCGAATTGGATGTTTAGTGGAGAGTCGATTCGCTGTGACGTTACTGCACTGTCCCACCAGTCCGGCATAAGCAGAGCGCACAGTACCAATACTTGGGCTAGGCCCAACGTAGCGACAGTTAAGATGAGTCTTGGGCTTCGGGAAAATCGGCGGATAACTAAAAACTCTGAGCTGACACCAAGAACTGCGGCTCCGACGAGCCCGATAGCGAAAGCTGCAAGGTATGGGAAGTTCGATTCCACGATCAGCATGACGCTTAGAACAGTCGGCAGAAGCCCGAGTTCGGCCTGCGCGAAATTCAGCACCCTATTGGATCTGTAGATGAGAACTATACCTATGGCGACCAAGCTAGTAACGAGACCTAAAATTATGCCCTGAAGGACAGCGCCATATGGGGTTCGCCAAAATATTTGCTGAATCGCAAGGAGAGCGATGGGGGGAATCAACCAGGACACAGAGTCGCTGGTGAAAGCCTTGTCAGTCTTGTTGCCTGTCATTTCCCCCCTCTCAATACTGGCGGCGCTAGTAGCGCCACTTTCTAGTTCCTGTCCCGTTACCCTTTTTAATTCTTGTTTTTCTCTTGAAGGTATAGTTGTGCCGCTTGTCGTGCTTCAGTATCCTGGCCGGCTGCTGTAATCAATACTTCGCCAACCCATTCATTATGTGTAGACGCCAGATCCTCTGCGGCGCTTCGAACTTGCTGTTTCGTTGTTTGGATGACCGATTGGGGTCGCTGTTTAACAGCTGTTGCTAGATCAAGGGCTTCTTGTTCCAGTTCTGGTAGGTCAACCACCCGATTTATGAACCCTATAGATTGTGCTTCTTCAGCTGTAAAAGGCCTGCACGTCATGACAAGTTCTCTAGTCATCGCAGGGCCGATTTCCCGAACGAGACGGGGAATTCCACCCCATGCCAAAGGAATACCGAGATCAACCTCTGGAATAGAAAAAATTGTATTTGTTGCTGCAACCCGGAGGTCACACGCAGCAACAAGGACAACTCCCCCACCTACGCAGTGACCGTGGACGGCTGCAACAGCTACTGCCTTCATATTCTCTATAGCGTCTGCCATTTGTTTCCCGAGAGCCGCGCCGTTTCTTCCATCTTGATTTGGGTTATTGAATTCACGAAGGTCAAACCCAGCTGAAAACACGCGCCCGTTTCCACTGACAATGACAACGGGTACATCGTTCGCATCGAACCATGCTGTGGCTTCGATGATTTCTTGGAGCGCGTTGGTTCCTAAGGGATTTAATTTGTCCGGCTGGTTAAGGGTTAATTTCCCGATGCCCTCTTCTATCTCAGCCGTAAGTGTTTCAAATGCCATTCGCCTATGTTGTCACAGAGAAGCCATATATACCTAGTGGACTTCGAACTTAAGGGCCTACGGGTCGGCCATTTGCTGGCCGGTCAAACGACCCGCCGCGGTACCGGACAGTTTGCATTGGCATAGGGACAGCATCAATGACTTGAGTGCCGTTATGGACGCATACGCGTTCTATGATTTTCCATTCTCCGTCACGCTTCTCATAGCGGTCTAAGTACCGTCCGTACCATGTATCAACCTCTCCGGTGTCTTTCCTACATAGGTGGGAGATATTGTAAATTTCTCCCCGTGCGTGGACGCCATCATCGTCGAGTTCGATCTGGTGGTTATAGATCGAATGCATCGTCCATTTCCACCTTAGGTGCGCTTTCATGCAGTAGTCGACAAATTCGTGGGCGTTACCGTTGAAATTTCCATGGTCGTCTGTTGCGTCAGGCCAATAGGCTGATTTCATGCATTCAGGGTCGAGGCGATCAACGCCACGGCAATAGCGTATAGCTGCATCGCGTATGTCTTCACGATCTGATAGCTGTTCTAGGGTGTAAGGCACCGTTCCTCCAAAAGTTTTTTCAAGTGGTGATTCTATAATTGCAGTTCAAAAGCAAACACGGAAATTCTATTGTGGTTATCCTAAAGACATGGGGAAAAATTGGGCAGCGTTCCTGCCTGCATGTGCACTGTGCATTGTGACAGTTTTTAGTGCGTGCAGTTCTTCTACCAGCGAAGAAACCAAGGTAGATAATGAGCCTGCAGCTGAATCTGAAGAGGAAACGGCTTCTCCTGAGCCAGAACCCACAGCAGTGAAAGAAAGTGAATCAGAGGAAATGANTGANCAAGAGCCCATGGAAGACAACGANGAAGAATATNAAGTGGCGTTCCGGTTTCCNAACGAGTGGGTTTCCGCTGGTGGGTTNGGCGAAGGNATCCTNCAGCCACTGGGTGACGCCGCCTTGCCTGAAGGGTTCGTTGAAGAAGAATACCTCTTCGCCGGTGAAGCTGTTTCGTACGTTCCCGATNGCCCAGTGGGTACTGATGGTTTCTGGACAGTGGCAGAAGGTAGTACTGCTGCGTACAAAACGCGGATGATTTTGCGCTATCCCCCGCCAGAGCAATTTAGTGGCGTGGTGGTCGTTGAGTGGTTCAATGTCACCGCAGGCGTGGATAACAGTATCGACTGGTCGTACCTGTCGGAAGAAATCGGCAGGTCTGGGCACGCCTATGTCGGGGTTTCCGCGCAATATGTTGGCGTGATGGGAAGAGATACCGGCCGGATCCCTGAAGGACTTATCGATACTCGGGGGCTACCGGTTCGGGACCCTGTCCGGTATGGAGATCTTATTCACCCGGGTGACGCATATTCGTTCGATATTTTCTCACAGGCAACTGTCGCGAGTTTAACGATTCTCGCCTCCCCTGACTATGGGCTTCCGGCGACAAGTGTTGTTGCGGCAGGGCAGTCACAATCAGCGGGGTATCTGACCTCCTATGTGAATGCCGTCCATCCACTCGTTGATATTTTTGACGGGTTTCTCATCCATGGGCGCGGTGACGGAGCGCCTAACCCATCGGTTGATGATTCTTTAGAGAATGTGCTGATCCGCTCTGACGTGGATGTTCCGGTGTTCATTTATGAAACCGAAACTGATTTAACGGTGCTTCAGTACGCGAATGCCCGGCAGGAAGATGCAGGCAATATTCGGACATGGGAAGTCGCTGGAGCTGCGCACGCAGATACGTATTCAATTACTTACCCGCGTGGGTTTCCTCGCCAAGCGGCCATAGGTGCTGCTCTTGGTTGTGATGGGTTGATTAACGACGGCCCCCAGCATGAAACGCTTCAAGCAGCTTTACATCATTTCGTCAATTGGGTCCAAGAAGGGGTAGTTCCTCCGGCAGCGCCACGAATCGAAACAACGACTGAAGGCGAGCCGGTAATTATCCGCGATGAAATGGGTATAGCGATCGGGGGGGTGCGCACTCCGCCAGTGGACGCCCCGCTGCGGATTCTCATTGGAGACCCAGGGTCGTCGGAAGGGTTTTGTTTTCTTTTCGGCCAAACATTCGATATTGATTTAGAGACGCTCCAAGGCATGTACCCGTCGTTGAACGCCTACGTTGAAGCGTTAGAAACAGCCGCAGATGAAAGCGTCGCTAACGGGTGGCTCCTTCCAGAAGATGCCGAGATTATGATTGAGGAAGAAACCCGGCGGGCGGAAAGAGCTGGACTCGAATAGGACAAACACTCAGAAGTGTTTTTGTTCGCTATGTGAAAAGGAAACTCCTGATGGCTTTTACATTTGCAAATGTGAACGGGAAAAGCGCCCTTGTCCGCAAAAATAGTTTCTATGACCTTGAGGCGATCTCTGACGGCGCGGTAAGCGCCGACCCGATGGAAGCCCTCACAACACCCGAAGCCCTGCACGACCTTTCCGCAAATTTAGAGGCCTTTGCGGCGTCGGGGAACGTTGATGACGTTGTGCTGGGCGCTCCGGTGCCTCGGCCAACGAATTCGTTCGGGATAGGCCTCAACTACCAGACCCATGTTGATGAAGCCGCCATGGAAACCCCCGATGTTCCTATGGTGTTCGCGAAGCTCCCCACCTGCATTACCGGACCTACATCAGACGTGCAGATGCGAAGCGGCGAATGCGACTACGAGGGTGAACTCGTCGTCGTTATTGGCCCCGGCGGCAAAGACATCAATGAAGATCAAGGATGGGAGCATGTGGTCGGCTTAACGGTCGGACAGGATTTCTCTGACCGTGGCGCCCAATTCATGAACACACCGGCACAATTTACGCTAGGCAAATCCATGGATTCGTTCGGCCCCACCGGACCCGTCCTCGTTTCCACTGACAGTTTCCCCGACCCGGCGGACCTAGAGCTCCGAACGTGGGTAAATGGGGAACTACGCCAGCAGGACCGCACTTCGAGCTTGATTTTTAGCATCCCGAAACTCATCGCGTTTATCTCACGTTTCGTTACCTTAAAAACTGGGGATTTGATCTTTACCGGCACCCCGGAAGGCGTCGGGTTCCGCAA
>PBPU01000094.1 GCA_002724825.1 Acidimicrobiaceae bacterium | reverse complement strand
TCAGCCGCCCCTTTTAGGCGACTTTAGCGCGTTGGACTTTAGCGCATCCGAAAAGCTGTCATCAACATATGTCCCAGCCGAAGGAGGAGATGGAACAAATGTTGGAGACTCCAACACATGGTTGACCGTGTCTAAGTATATTGACACTGACAACGACAGGCATGAGTTAGTTGCTGCTTATTATTATTACCCTGCGTATGGCCGCGCTTTGTATGTTGAAGGGGATACATACCGTTTCGACGTAGGGGGCGGGGCTTCTGGCACCGATATTGATACTTTGAATAGCACGGTTTCTGCCAGCACCTCTGACATTGAAGTAAACATTGCGTCTTATATGCCTGCCGAGTCAAGTAATGAGATGCAAATGAAGGTAAACGGGACCGATAGGTCGCCAGCAAGCTCTTCTCACAACGTCAATTCGTTTGGTAATGGATTCCTCTATATTGGGTATGCCAACGCCCCTGCCATAACCACCGACGAGTGGGACGGGCAGGTGTATGAGGTAGTATGTTGGGAGAACACTGCCGCATTTTCTGCATCAAGTGCAACCGCCGGAACTGTTTGGGACGACGTTGAAAACTTTTACGGACTATAATGGCAAAATACTTACATTTTGAAACGAAGTCAGGGGCCGCAAACCGCAGCAAAGAACTGTGGGGTGGCGATGAAAACGCTGTTACGCAGCACCTTTACGAGTTCGTGGAAAGTCCCAAGGATTCGGGAGGCAGCTTTCTTATTGTCCCCGATGACGGTGGTGAGTTGAATGGTGCTGAAAAAAGTAATTTGCAAGACCGTGCAGCCTATCTTGAGTGGGCTGAACAATTCCTTGCCCCCGAATAGTGAACCATGCCTCTCAGCCGCAATCAACCTTCGCCAGAACGCCAGAGCGTCCTCTCGTTCGTTTCACCGAGCGTTGCGGACCTGCTGTTCTTTGAGACGGTTGATGCAAAGACGGTTGGAGCTGGGGGAGGTAAAACGGTAATTGCTATCTCGTCTGCGTCTCAGTCGAGCACCGCTGGATCTGTCACCGACTCTGATTACCATGAAGTAGGGTTTCTTGTTCAAGTGACTTCTACGGCCCACGGTTACTCTGTCGGAGATGTGGTCACGGTTGAGAATGCCCCCGATGGCAGTAACGGCTTAAACCCAAATGGGACTTTTGAGATAAGAGAAACGGACACAAACTGGTTCAAATACTTTGTCCGTGGATCGGGTTCGACCAGCACTTGGGGTGATGCTGCCGTCCAAGCAGCAAACACTGTCGTCTATAAAGCACACCCACAATACGGAACGGCCCACCCCGACACGGAAAAGTTTCCCAACCACAAGCTGTGTTACGTCAAGCAAGCCGATGGCGAGGGGCTATATTTTGAATACTACTACGCCGCAGAGCGCAACCATCAAGACGATTACAATTTTGAGTATAGCCAAGCAGACTTAGGCGGTAATAAGTATAATACTGTTGTCCGCACCTACGTTAATCTCCGTTCTGATTTCGTAGACCCCGACGGCAATTACAATGCGGGCGACCTGATGCCGGACCCCGGCAATGTGTTTAGGGCGCAAAACTTAGTGGAATACCACGACGGCGCGGGGTCCACAACCGACGAAGAATTAGTTTCCACTGATTACATCCTGATGACGCGCCAGCAAAAGCGCATCGGAGATCAGGAACTAGATGCTTTGTTTGTTGTCGAACAACGGGTCTATTTTCTTCGCATTGATATTGTAACGCAGTCGTTAGACCCCGCGACTGGGGGGATCTTAAAAACAGTTGTGAAGCTAGTTCATCGGGGGGAAAACTTTACGACTCCCGCAGGGGCCAGAGAAGCCGGAACTACCGCTTACGAGGCNGAAGCTAATTGGGGGTTGAGCACTGCGGGCCAAAACTTTGAAACCCAGCAACTCAGCAAGGACTGGTGGCAGGTAACTATCCAAGATGTAATCCCACAGGGTCTTTCGGATGAGTATAACGGAAAAGTTATACGNAGTTACGACACATGGCAGAACTTCACATGGCCCNCTGTTGTTGACAGCCTGCACTTTAACNCNGCCAACAGAAAAGANGGAGCCAGCCAGACCACGGTGACTGTCCGAATGAAGGAGGGCAAGGANGGNTTCAGCGGCCCGACNAAGATGACCGTNAAGCAGGTGTGGAAAAAAACGAAGTTCACTTCGTCTGACAGCATACCTGACCCTACTGTTTTCAAAACGTCTAGCGCGAAATACAGTGGGGTTCAATACAACGTGAGCGTTTCTAATGTTCTCACTGAGGCCATTACCTTGATCGACTTTATTGGAACGGAACACCCGACCTACAAGATGGGGGACTATGCTTTCCCTAAACCTTGGTGCCGTGCGTCCTCTCCTACTGATTGGCCGTCTAGCGAGTTTACTGGAGCGGTTAGCCAGAAGCCTTTCCGTGGCGGGTATCTGCTTGAAGTTGTTTCAGTTCATCCTCCTTCCTGATGGCCAAATTAGAAGACATCCCCCCTACCGTCTATCCTGACGGGTCTGTCATTGGGAATTTTGATGCCGGAACGAACCCTCCCGAAGACCCTGAGATCCTGCACCGCCCCCATGCGTTCGCGCTGATGCACGGTGACGGCGGGGCGAAGGTTGCTTACGGGCAGTTGCTTTGGAGGATTGACCAGATCAATATTTACTATGGGTTAAACGGTGACGGCACTTTGTTAGCGGAGGATATTGATACTGATACATGGCCGTCAGGGACGCAGCAGGACGGACAACCCTTCCCCACGCATGGAGGCGTATCCCCCCAAACAAACGCAGCCCACAATCACGGTCGCTCAGGACAAAATGTTGTAGACGGTCTAAACGCAAAAGTCCCTACAATAGACACGGAAGACGGCGCATCAATGACTTCGGGGATTAATTTTAACGACAACGACACAAAATATCATCAACTGGACGGGTATGGTGACGTTTACCTTTACTGGAAAGTTGACCTTGACCATGCCGATAAGGTCACCAAGTGCTGGGTGACAGTAGACGGGACGACGGCTCAGTCAGACATACCCGCTGTTGATATTGGCCATAGCCCCCTTGACAGACAGACCACTGGAGACGGCACCAATGACGTAGGAACATACCGTGTAAAGTTAGGGTCTGTGAACGAAGATGCACAAGTGACCCAAGACATATCTAGTGATGTCCATTGGTCGATCTTCCTTCTTGGCAGAGTGAATGAGACAGGTTCCTAAGTCAGCTTATCTTTGTTTTACAAAAGGTAGCTTTGAAGACACACTTGCGGGGCATAGTAATTTTGAATGGTCTTTGTTCGACTTCAATATCCAAGACTTTTTGAGCCTTTCTAGGTTCTTAGCCAAAGAAGAAAGACCCCACGCGAGAAATGCTTTTAATGCAGGACTCCCCTTTTTTCTTCTCCCACACCTAGTCATACAAGACGGCAGGGTCACAGAACACGCGGGCCGACACAGGGCCACGGTCTTGCTGGATAATGGTTACACAACTATGCCTGTCAGGATTTTTTCCGTTAAAAACAAAGATTTTCCTGACTACATAAAAGCACAGGAAAACGCAAAAGACCCTGACTTCACGATCCCCCTCCCCAGCCCCCTGACCCTTGACCCTTAACACGAATACTGTTACTGTGGATTATGGCCACATTGACTGTCCAAGGCGTCGAGGATGCTCTGCTAGATGTATGCGGGTCCAAGGGCGCTAACTCGACCCAGTTCCTGAAGGAGCTGAATCTGGCCCTGCCTAGACTCTACAATATGGGTATGTGGCGAGACCTTGTCTTTGAGGATGTTGTCACTACGGACGCCAGCACATTTACTATCCCCGACAACGCTGAATCAATTATTTCGGCCCTTGTCGATAGCGACGGGAGCAGCACCGATTATTCTTTTCCGAGGACTGTTCGCAGTCAATTCCACGACTACCGACTGTTTGGTCGGGATGACGATGCGGGAGAGCATACTCTCGCGTCTATGGGTATTATTGACGACGGCTACTCAGCCACCGTCGAGGAACCTGTGGATGGGAAGACCTACCAGTTACAGTTAAGAACAATTAACCCCGACACTAATTTACCTAATGGGAATACTGAGACGGTCCATGTAACTTATTCTGATGGCACGAACACCTCCGACCCCGATGTTGACGAAGACAACGGAGGCAACAACGGCGGCAAGTTCACTTGTAATAACGAAGATTCAAGTGATGAATTTCTCACAACAACTGCCAACGACATCACAAGCGTCAGTGAAATAAGGGTTGGACCTCTTGGCCTATCCCAGCCTCTCCAGTTGTTGTGGGTTGAGACGGGTTCGTCACCTACAGTAACTCGCGTAGCTGCCAGCAGGCTTCAACAGGCTAACCAAGTAACCCGCTACCGACGCTACCGGATTGATAACAGAGATGACAAGACTGTTACCCTTCGCCTCCTTTTGAAGCGGAAGTTCCAGAAACTTCTCAGCAGCACAGACGTTGTCTACATCTCCAGTCTCAACGCAATCAAACACGCGCTTCTCGGCTCCATTGCCGAAGAGAACGCTGACGTTGAGCGAGCTAACTACCACTGGTCCGTGTGTCGTGCTTTGCTAGACGAGGAACTGGACGCCCACCGTGGAGCAGCCAAGCCAGTATTTCGTGTTTCCCCTGCCGGAGCAGGCGGAAGCACAATCAACATAATGTAACCCCCACCATGATCCAATACATCACAGAAAACGCAGAGGAACTTCTGCAAATCGCAGCCAGCGTTATCGCGGTGGCATCCCTTATCGCAACCATGACTCCGAACGAATCGGACAACAAATGGGTTCAGCGCATTTCAGGCGTCATTAGCTGGCTCGCCCTCAACGTGGGCAAGGCGAAGAGCAAGTGAAGACATTCTTTCAACTGCTAACTGCTGCTCTACAGGCTTATGTCGAATTCGTGCGACTGCAACGAGACAGACATCTCGACGCTTTGGAAGATAGGCTTGATGGCCTTGCTGCCGTTGGTGACGCTCATAGCAAGCTGCTCATCGAGCGCGTCGCTAAACGCATCGACCGCGAACGCAAGCGCCTTATACGATCCGCCGACGATCACGTTGATTGAAGGGCAGACCTACCAGTTCAAAGAGGGCGTTCTAGTTGGGCGCAAAGACCACAAGTTTCACAGCGATTATTCATACCGCCGTGCGGTTATTATTGGCGAAAAATGATTAACTACTCCAAGGTGCTGGACTCTTTAGTTGGTATGACCGCCCCGATGTTGGGCCTCATCACAAGTATGCAGGAACAGTTTGAATACTGGCTGCGCGTTGGCTCCCTTATTGTCGGTATCTCTGTTGGCCTCGTATCCCTTTACCGAGTCATTAAAAAATGAAAGTCGGTCTGGCAGTTGGGCATTCCCGTCTAGGGGATCAAGGAGCTTACACCACGGGAGAGTATGTCCTGTCGGAGTGGGACTTTAACCGCGACATGGTCCGTCGAATTGCTCATGTGTTAAACGTAGACCACAGGATCTACGATACATATCCGGCTAAGAGTTATGTCGGAGGAATAAATTATCTGTCTCGCAAGCTAATCGAAGACGACATCGACGCCGTCATCGAGCTGCACTTCAACTCGGCCAGTCCGTCGGCTACCGGACACGAATGGCTTTACTGGCGAACCAGCATGGGTGGACAAAAACTTGCGTCCATGCTCCGTGATGAGATGGAGAAATCCTACCCCGACATGAAATCTCGCGGTGCGAAACCACGCGGACCCAAACAACGCGGCAGTTATTTTTTACGGAAGGTGCGCCCTGTAGCCGTTATCGCAGAACCTTTTTTTGGCAGTAACGTAGACGAGTGGAGAATGATTAACAACAATCGCGGGAGGCTCGCGGGCGTGTATGCCCGTGCGATTAAAAACTATGCCGAAGGATGAGCCTCCCCAAGAGTATAACTATTGGCGGTGTTCGGGTCCGAATCCGTCTGGGAGATCTGGGAGATGACGACTGCTATGGGATGTATTCTCACCGTCGAAAGCTCATCATCATCGACAAGACCCTCAAAGGCAAGGAACTCCACGACACCGTGCGGCATGAGATGCTTCACGC
>PBPU01000019.1 GCA_002724825.1 Acidimicrobiaceae bacterium | reverse complement strand
GTTGGGGTACGGATCCCATTCAGAGTTCCATTCAGAGTTCCATTCAGAGTTCCATTCAGAGTTCCATTCAGAGTTCCATTCAGAGTCCCATTCAGAGTCCCATTCAGAGTCTATGAAACTCTTTCTAGAGATTTTCTCATTCGGAGTATCCGAGTCGCTACTAGGTATCGGTGGAATATGGTTTCCTAAACCATCAGACCATCCATACTTAATGATGTATTGCCCGAAACTTTCAAAGAATTTTCTTATTCGTTTTCGCATATGGTCATTCTCTAGGAACGAAATGAACAGAATATTTTCGAAAAGTTACAGACGAGTGAATTACTCCTAAAAAAGAACCCATACACTAAAGAGTAGACTCGGAATAGTTTTGTGAAGACTCGTTTCTGCGAAACCTTTGCGCTATGGTTTGGTTTCACGTCTAAGACCCGCGAGCAATAGGCCCAGTTTTTAGAAGGAGTCGAGGGAGCCATGGAAACCCTTATAGTGACAGGCGCTGCCGGTTCAATCGGAACTCGAGTATGCAAAACACTTGCAGAAACTGATGGCATCGATGCAATCCTTGGCATAGATACGCGACCTGAGATGCCAAACCATCGCCGCATTTACCATCACCAAACTGACCTACGCCACGAAGATCTAAAACCAATCTTCGAAGGAGCAACAACACTCGTTCACCTCGCAACATCTTTTGGGCCCAGCAGCGATGGTGTAGATGCAGGAGGAGAAGAAATTGATGCCACACGCCACGTCTTAGAAGCCGCAGCAGCCACTGGCGTCAAACGCATCGTCATACTCTCATCAGCCATGGTCTACGGAGCATGGCCCCACAACCCAATACCAGTAACAGAAGAAACAACAGTAGACCCAAATCCAGATTTTTCCTTCGCCTCTGTCAAGGTAGAAATAGAAAACCTAGCCAAAGAATGGAACCAATCACACCCCGACTCAGAACTCGTTATTCTTCGCCCGACTACCGCACTAGCGAAAGGACAAATCAGTTGGGTGGCACGCTCTCTTCGAGCCTCAGCCGTCATCGACGCAGGAGACAACGACCCACCTGTCCAATTTCTTCATCTCGATGATTTAGCTACAGCAGTCGTGCTCGCGTCAAAAGGCGGAATGAGCGGAGTTTACAATGTCGCCCCCGACGGGTACATCGAAGCAGAAGTATGTAGAGAACTCAGCGGAAGATTCCCCCGTTTACGCGTCAAAGAAGAAGTCGCAGATCGACTGGGACGTTTCAGTTGGCGCCACCGCATAGCCCCAACACCACCAGGCCTCACTCCATACACAGTTCACCCATGGATCATCTCAAACTCTCGCCTACGAGAAACAGGCTGGACTCCTGAACACACCAATGCTGAAGCGTACGTCGATGGAACATCCCCCAAGCCATGGTCAAACTTGAACGCAAAACAACGACAAAGAGCAGCATTAGTGGGAGCAATCATCGCTGGAGCGCTCTTCTCATACCTCATATCTCGACTAGTCCGGTCATTTCGAGAAAAGTAGAAAATTAGAAAAGTTCCGAACCTATCAAAATCAACCCAACCAAAATCGCCAACCAGCCCAGAAACCTAACGATCCGTAAATTTCTATTTAACCTTGTATTTCGAGCAATCTCTGATGGATGCCGCCAAGATCGATCTCTTTCGATAGGAAGCTCGGAAAATTCATCCCCTCTATTCCCCTGCTCAGCATCCACACTATGACAATAGCCTGAAAGCATAAGATACTATCCGCGGTTCAGATCTTTATAGAAAGTTGAGTAGACGTAATTCTCACCTCTAGCATAGGAAGAATGAAACCACCAGAGAACTCCACAACATGGCTAGGGCTAAGCAAACTCCCTCTTCCTGAGGGAGAGGCAAGTCGTTGGGTAACCGAGCCCCATATTGGAGCAGTGGTGACATTTAGCGGCGTAGCAAGAAACCACTCAGAAGGCCGAGAGAATGTAACTCTTCTTGAATACGAAGCCTACGAAGATCAAGTTGTCCCACGGATGGAACGTATTGTCGAAGAAGCCAGATCCAAATGGGCCACAATAGGCCGAGTCGCTCTACTGCACAGAATAGGGCCGGTAGATATCGGTGAAGCAGCGGTTGTAGTAGCAGTAGGATCACCTCATCGTGATGAAGCTTTTCACGCAGCACGTTTCTGTATTGATACCCTGAAATTTACGGTACCTATTTGGAAACGTGAACAATGGGAAGATGGGCAAAGTTGGGGATTAGAACCACAACACCTACGAGAAATCGAAGAGCTAGAACAAACATGAAATCTTTATCTCAGAGAGCGAATTAAATACATGAATCCACTTCTTTTCCTTGCGGGAGCTCTAGCCATCTTCCTACTCGCTTCATTTTTTCTTTGGATCTTTCAGCGTGAACGAAAAAAAACGTTCAATTCCTCAATAGATGAATTCCGTGCTCACCTTGACGCCATCGCCCCTTACAAAGATAAGGAAGGGAACTAATCTTGGCACGCGACCTCGCTATTGATCTCGGGACAGCTAATACTCTTGTCTACGCTCGAGGAAGGGGAATCGTCCTAAACGAGCCATCAGTCATTGCCCTGAATGAAAAATCAAATGAAGTACTGGCGATGGGCGATGAAGCATGGCAGATGATCGGAAGAACCCCAGGCCACATTATCGCTGTGCGACCCTTAAGGCACGGAGCAATAACTGATTTCGAAGTCACACAAAGAATGATTCGTCTCTTGCTGCAACGAGTAGGGGTGAGCCGATTCAACCGTCCAAGAGTTGTAATCTGTGTTCCCTCTGCTATTACTGCCGTTGAACGGCGGGCAGTAACAGAAGCGGCACGCCGAGCAGGTGCCGTTGATGCACGATTGATCGAGCAGCCGCTCGCCGCTGCAATAGGATCTGGCCTCCCCATAAATGAACCTATTGGGAATTTGATTGTTGATGTGGGAGGAGGAACTAGTGAAACGGCCCTGATTTCCATGGGTGGCGTCGTTGCGCTAGAAGCCGTCCGAGTCGGATCATTCGACCTTGATGTCGCAATTCAAAACTTCATTAAGAAAGAATTTGGAGTCGCGATCGGGGAACGAACAGCAGAGGAAATAAAGCTCACCATAGGATCCGCCAGCGAGTACGAGGGAGAACTTCGTGCAGAGGTTCGAGGAAGACATATTTCTAGTGGCCTCCCAGAAGTCATAGTAGTTAGCCCATCAGAAATACGTGAAGCGATCGAAGAACCAGTATCAACAATGGTCGATTCAGTTACATCATGCCTTTCGAAAGCTCCCCCCGAAATGGCCCAAGATATCATTGTCCAAGGGATAAGTTTGGTTGGAGGAGGTTCTCTTCTAAAGGGCTTTGATAAACGCCTCTCTGAAGAAACTGATGTTCCCGTTCATATTGTCCCAAACGCTCTTGAAGCAGTTGTTCTTGGCGCTGGACGCTGCATCGAATCCTTCGAATCAGTGCGAGCGATGTTCATGGAAGACCCAAACGCTCGCCAGCGAAGATAATTCAGCAAATACATACCAAAACCGGAATCTACTTTGATATGTCCTCAGCGGCTTGTCGAACTTGCCAATCGCGGTCCTCTAATGCCTTAGTTATCGCCAACTCGACTTCTGGGCCGTCAAAAGGAGCTAAAGCTAAAACGGCGCGTCGTCGAACAGTAGCAATATCCTCGACAGCTTTAAGAATACTCCCCAAAGCATCCCGATTTCCCAAAGCCCCCAGAGCAGCAACTGCCGATTCTCGGCAGAGAGAATCACTATGTGATTCAGTAATGCTCTGAAGAACGTCGAGAACCTCCGCTGAAGCATCTCCACGCTCCCCGATACCCCAACACGCGATCTCAACGATCTCAGCATCTTCATCAAGTAAAAACTTCATTGCCGGAATATCTCGATTCGTAGAAAGCAAATACGCAAGTGCGCTACGAACTTTAAACGCAGAGTCCGATAGCGAACGCTCTACGATGCCTTTTTCGAGCTTTCCTTCATTGTCAAGAACTCTGAGGGCTGTAGCTCGAACATCAGGATCCGGATGTTCCAAGTACTCAGTAACGACCTGAAACTCTCCATTTAAAGACAGTTCGATAACTCTTTGCCGAATTCGTGTGACATTAGCATCTTCCGATCCCTCATCAGGTTGCAAAGGAGCCATTAGCGTCAACTAACAAGAACATCTAACAGCACACGACCACCAATAACTACTAACCCTACACATGCAGCTAAAAGCAGTCCCATGATCCCGATGACTATGACAACACCAATAAGGCTTCCTACTCGCTGCCACCACCTGATACGAGCCCCTATCCCTGTAACTGCCCGATGTTTGGCCAAAGGGTCACGCTGAGCGAAAAGTTTAGAGATCGGCCTTCTGGGTGTACTAAGCATTTATCCCTCTCAATGAGTAACCATATTCTACTTGTAGAGCCATTTTTTTATAACAAACCAAATATTAATAGTTCCTGCAATGGAATATCACGCATCACGTGGCAAAGTGTATTGCGTGAAACTTTTCTGGAGAAGTGAGTGGATACCGAAGACCCAATAGAGGAACCAAATTCAGATATAGATAGAGAAGTACCTTCTATAAAAGTTCGTAAATTCAAAACGAGCTACTCAATTATCCCCCTTGGGATATTTCTCCTTGTTATCGCTGGTGTACTAGTTATTCGCTTTGCTCCTGCATCATGGGTGAGTGATGACAGCTACATACTTTCACCGGGAAGCGCAAACAACACGGCGCAAGCAATCATCGTTGACGGAACAGACACATACCCACCTGAAGGAGAAATCGCATACACCACTGTTTCAATTAAACGCGAAACCACAATCTGGCAATGGTGGAAGGCTAAAAGAGATAAAACGAAACAGCTCATAAGCCCCTCTGTCATAGATGGCAACAGAACCGTCAGTGAAACACGAAAAGTCACCCAATTTCAGATGGATCAATCTCAAAGCACCGCAGCGCTCGTAGCACTCAACTTCCTAGGGTACGAAATAGTCCCAGAAGTTGACGGAGCATTTGTCATCCGACTCGTTGAAGGAAGCCCAGCCGAAAAATCCCTACAGCTAGGTGACCTCATCGTTGATGTCAACGGAGAAAAAGTTCAAAATTCCGAAGACCTAGGAAACCTCATCCAAGAAAAACAACCAGGAGACGCTGTCGAAATCACGTACCTGCGGTCACCATCTGCCCTCGGTGGCTCAGGAGCAGATGAAAATGCGTCGTCAATAACCGAAACCATCACACTCGCAGAACACCCAGAAAAACAAGGAGTAGGGTTCCTAGGGGTAGTCATTGAAACACCTGTACGCGCAGACGTCCCCTTCGAAATAACCATTGACGTAGGCAATGTCCGTGGCCCCTCCGCAGGTTTAGCATTTTCCCTATCAATTCTTGATGTCATAACAGAGGGAGAACTTACCGGAGGCCTCCGGATAGCCACTACTGGAACTATCGACCGGTATGGTCATATCGGCCCAGTAGGTGGCGTCCCACAAAAAACTGAAGCTGCGATTCAGTCAGGCATAGACCTATTTCTCGTCCCCCCAGCCGAATATGCTGTCGCCTCAGAAATAGCTAATGAAAGAATGGACATTAGATGTGTCCAAACCTTTACAGACGCCATTCTTGTACTAAGCGAATATGGCGGAAACGGAATCGAAATAGCTGAACAAGCAGGCCAATCAAGTCTAGAGTTCTCTGATAGCCCAATAGATGAAGAAGACGGCATCATAACCTGTTCCGAGGCAGAGTCAGCAAACAATAGCTGAGCTGGGCCTAAGCGCACATCATGACGGTAGGATTACCCTATGGCGCTAGCAGCGTCGAATATAAAAAAAGCAAATAGGACCGTAAATAGAAAATGACCGATATCAGTGGGGTACCTTCGTCAGGGCAACGCAGAAGATTCTCGCGCCGAGCACGAACCATTCTCATCCTCGGCATAGTCGCGCTAATTGTACTCATAGTCTCTCTCAGAGGTATCGCCGGTTTTTACACAGACTATTTATGGTTTGACTCCCTAGGCTTTAGTTCAGTGTGGAGACGAGTTCTCCTGACGAAATTTGCTCTAGCCGGCATTTTTATGGGATTCACTTTTCTCCTCCTATGGACCAATTTGTACATAGCCGAGCGAATAGCTCCCCAAACTAGACCTGAAGGTCCCGAAGAAGCCCTAGTAAGTCGATATCACGAAACAATCGGATCTCGTTCAGGTCTAATACGTATAGCCGTCTCAGCACTATTCGCTCTTTTCCTTGGCGTAGGAACAGCGGGTCGCTGGCAAGATTGGATTCTCTTCAGAAACAGGGAAGATTTCGGAATTAAAGACCCTCAATTCAACATCGACATCGGGTTCTACGTCTTCCAACTTCCATTCATCCAATTCCTCATCAATTGGCTCTTCACTGCCTTTATAGTTGTCCTCGTCATTACGTCAATCGCCCACTATCTCAACGGCGGAATAAGAGTCAACACACCTGAAAGTCGAGTCACAGCTCCAGTAAAAGTTCACATTTCAGTCCTCCTCGCCGTCCTCGCACTAATCAAAGCAGCTGATTACTGGTACCAGAGATACTCCCTGAACTTCTCCGGTAGAGGCATCGTTGATGGCGCCAGCTACACAGACGTCAGCGCCAAACTACCCGCTATCAAACTCCTTATCCTGATTTCTTTAGCTGCCGCGATTCTCCTTATCATCAACATATGGAGACGGGGCTGGGTACTACCAGTAGTTTCTGTCGGCTTATGGGCATTCGTCGCAATAGCAATCGGCAGCATCTACCCAGCAATATTCCAACGATTCGTAGTAGAGCCCTCAGAGTCTTCAAGAGAATCTGAATATATAGATAGAAATATAGAAGCAACTCGCCAAGCGTATGGCTTACAAGTCTCTGAAGGACCTGACGGAAACATTGAAGAACGAACGTTCACTCCCAACGTTGAAGACGGACTCACCATGGACATATTAGAGCTGAACGCATCTACCCTAAACAACCTCCGGCTCCTCGACCCCAGCATTGTTCCACCGACATATCAAGCTCTAGAAGTTGAGCGCGAGCAGTTCCGATTTTCAAACGATCTAGATGTAGACCGATACGAGGTAGATGGCGATATCCGCACCGTTGTTATCGCCGCCCGAGAACTTAACCTTGATGGCGTGAATTCCGGGTGGGAAAATCAACACGTCTCGTTCACGCACGGATACGGCATTGCACTTGCCCCAGCGAACACGGTTACCTCACAAGGCGAACCCGACTTCGTTATCGGTGGACTCCCCACAGAAGTCAATTCAGATCGCATCAACGTTGAATTAGACCAGCCAAGAATTTATGTCGGGGAAGAACTCGATAGTTATGCGATTGTTAATACAGATAGATGCGAAATTGACTTTGCATTAACCGGTACAGAAACGCTTGAAACCACAACAGAAACGAACGAGAATTCATGCGCCGGCAGCGACGGGTCTGGCGAAAACCTGCTATTCGAATACGACGGAGATGATGGGGTAAAGGCAGGAGGATTTTTTCGACGAATAGCCTTTGCTCTCCGGTTCGGAGATTTAAACCCCATCTTCTCAGGACTAATAAACAATGACTCCAAATTTCTCTACAACCGAGATGTATCCGATAGAGCAAAAGAGCTCGCCCCATTCCTAGATTACGATTCTGATTCCTATCCAGTAATCGTCGACGGCCGCATCAAATTCATCCTTGACGCATACACCACATCCAATAGATACCCATACTCCCAGTCCGCAGATGACAATTCCGTACCTCTAAGCAGCGGCCTAACTAACGAATTCAACTATGTCAGAAACTCCGTCAAAGTTGTCATCGATGCCTACAACGGTGATGTCACGTTCTACGTAATCGATGAAGAAGACCCAATCATCAAAGCGTATATGAAAGCGTTCCCAAACCTCTTCACTCTTGCGTTCCCCTCAGAAGGCTCAGATGAGGGAATGCCTCAAGCTATTGCAGAACACCTGCGCTATCCAGAAGACCTCTTCAAGGTCCAAACCAACATGTGGGGAAGGTACCATCTCGATGACGCAAACGACTTTTACGAAGCAGCAGGAGCATGGGTCGTTTCTCTTGACCCAGGTGATGACTTAGATAACGCACCAACAGCCATCATCACAGAATCAGGATTCGTCACATTCGCATCAGGAAAAAGAATGGACCCCTATTACGTGCAAATGCAACTTCCAGGTGAGACATCACAAGAATTCGTCTTACTACGTCCATTCGTCCCACGTTCAAGCGACGACAGCCGACAGCAACTCGAAGCATTTATGGTTGCCCAAACAGACGATCAAGGCCAAAGCCGAATTGTCGCCTACACAGTGCCTGGATTAAAGGTTGACGGGCCAGTAATCGCCAATAGAAGCATGCTCGCAGACCCAGAAGTAGCTGAAACAACCACACTCCTTGGCCAAAGAGGCTCAGGCGTAAAACTCGGAAACATGCTACTCGTTCCACTAGATGGTGGAGATAGCGAGGATGCCCTCCTGTACCTCAGGCCACTCTACGTAGAAGCGAGCGGAAGCCAGCCTGCAGTCCAGCAAGTTATTGCCGCATATGGAGAAAGCGTTCGAATATGCGCAACCGTTGAACTCGTACTCGGAGCGCTACTTCTCCCAGAAAACCAAGTAGGAGATAACTGCGAAAATGTCACTCCAGTCTCACTGACAGGAACCCCTTCGCCCCCAACCACACAACAGCAAGTCGAAACTCCAACACAGCCTGAAACTCCCGCTGAAGAGACCCCTGAAGAGACCTCCGAGGACACTCCAGAAAGCCAAGAACCTGCAGAAACCTCCACCACTGACCAAGTCCAACAGCTTCTCTCCCAAGCCCAAGAAGCTTTCAACGCGGCAAATGAAGCGCTAGAAGAAGGAAATCTCGGCGATTACCAAGACCTGATTAACCAAGGCCAAAATTACGTCGACCAAGCAAATAACCTTCTCAGAGGTCAATAAGTACGCAGTCGGTTACGTCGACTCCTTAGGCCCATCTGAAGGAGGACCTGCAAAAGCTTGCGCAATAGAAAACCATTCAACCGCCGCTTCCCCCGAAAAAGTCAACTCAGTGTCATTCATATGCCTTCGTTGCGTCACAACAAGACAAAAATCTAAAGCCGAACCACTAATACTATTCGAATCCTCAGGAGATCCGAACTCCCATTTCTCACCTGACGGACTAGTAAGGGAAACGTAGATAGGTTCCTCATTAGGAGTTAAGCCACGATTAATATAGGCCCACTTTCTGGTAATGAACCCCAATTGGGCAATATGTCGAAGACGGTCGGTAGAAGTCCTCTCAATACTCAAAGTATCTACAATATCTTGCCCATGAGCCCACACTTCCATCAGACGGGCAGTAAGAAAAGACTTTGACCCCATTGAAGGCCCATACCACATAACACGATCATCATTACTGAGAGTTTCGGAAGCCAAAGCTAAATTCTCTCGGCCTTGACGCCAGCTTGAAAGTAACTCTTCAGCATTCATTTCCCTATAAGCAGCCAAACTGAAGTCCTCAGCTGAATTAGCATCTTGCGTTTCCAGAAGCTCATGAAGAAGACTCGAGAATTTATCGGGATTAGTTATAGCCACAGTGGCACTTTCATCAAAGTACGTTAAATGACCAATTTGATCAGCTATAGACCACCTAGGACTCGGAGTTGGGAGACTCCATTGTTCCTCCGATAAATCCGACACAATCGTATCTAATGCCATCTGCTCCTGCAGAAGATCGTCCCGAACGAGAGCTACATCCATTCCAAGAGAATATCACCAAGAGAAGAAACTAAGAACCTTTGAAAGAAAGTCAAAACGACCACCAATTCCGGTCGAATCTCTTGCTGGAATCGGAGATCTAAAAACTCGATGGTAATCTTGAAATAGGGGATTCCTGATCAGATGGAGTCTTTGAGAGGAAGCAAATGTCAGAAGCATCTGTAATTCAAAGCCGGATCGATACAACTTCTGATGATTACAAGCAGAACCTCGCTGAGATGCAAGCTTTATGGAATGAAGTCGCGGAAGAAATGGCCAAAGTTCCAGGTATCGGAGGACAACGGTATGTGGATCGACACAGAAGCCGCGGAAAAATGCTCGTCCGTGAAAGAGTCGAAGCACTTATCGACCCAAATACTGCCCTTCTAGAACTCAGTCCTCTAGCAGGATGGGGAACCCAAGACCCTATAGGTGTTGGAACATTTAACGGGATCGGCGTTATAGAAGGAGTTGAATGCGGAATAGCAGGATCGGACATGACAGTCCGTGGAGGAGCAGGAAATCCAACCACCTGGAACAAACAAAAAAGATTCTTTGAGATCGTTCGCGAAAATAGGCTTCCCTTAATCCTACTAAATGAATCTGCTGGAGCTGACTTACCCCGACAAGCAGACATTTTCGTCTATGGAGGAGAACAATTCCGAGATATCACCCAACTATCAAAAATGGGTATCCCCTCTATTTGTGTCGCTTTCGGCCCCAACACCGCAGGCGGTGCCTACATCCCCGGTATGAGCGACTACACCGTCTTTGTGAAAGAGCGAGGCACCGCATACCTAGGCGGACCACCGCTCGTCAAAATGGCAATCAATGAAGACGTAGACGAAGAAACACTAGGCGGAGCAGAAATGCACTCTCGAACAAGCGGACTCTCTGACTATCTCGCCATGGATGAAATGGATGGATTACGNATAGCCCGCCAAATCGTTCGACACCTTGAATGGAAAAAACTAGGCCCCGGGCCCACTGCCCCAGCNGACGACCCACTATACGACCCAGCTGAACTACTCGGATGCGCAATGGCAAACGTCCGGATCCCCTTTGATATCAAAGAAATCCACGCACGTATCCTCGATGGAAGCAGATTCGAAGAATTCAAACCCCTCTACGGAGAAAAACTCGTCTGCGGTTGGGGNTCCATTTGCGGTTTCCCTATCGGAATCCTAGGAAACAACGGCATCCTATTCTCAGAAGAAGCAAGCAAAGGAGCCCAATTCATTCAGCTATGCAACAAACTCGACATCCCACTGCTCTTCATGCACAACATCACAGGCTTCATGGTCGGCTCAAAAGCAGAACAAGGTGGCATTATCCGAAATGGTGCAAAACTAGTCAATGCAGTTTCCAACTCAACAGTTCCTCACCTCAATTTGATGGTAGGTGCAAGCTACGGTGCCGGAAATTACGGAATGGCAGGAAAATCGTATAACCCCCGTTTTGTATTCACGTGGCCAAATCATCGAATCGCCGTCATGGGGCCCGAACCCCTCGCAGGAGTAATGGACATTATCGCCCGCAACGCCGCAGCAGGCCGAGGCCAAGACGTTGACGAAAAAGCACTCGAAGAACGACGAACAGCCCTCGAAGCCCAAATTGAATACGAATCTCTCGCACTCTTCTCAACGGGAAGACTCTGGGATGACGGGATCATTCACCCGTCCGATACAAGAACAGTCCTAGGCCTAGCCCTCTCAGCAATACACAGCAATGAAATAAAAGGCGCCACAGAGTACGGGGTATGGAGACACTAACAATGAAAGATATCAAACGCCTTCTTATAGCAAACCGCGGTGAAATAGCAGTTCGAATAGCCCAAACAGCTCACCAACTAGGCATTGACACCATTGGTATATATTCAACCTCCGACCAAAACGCCCTCCACGTTGACACAGTAGATGCAGCAATTTATCTTCCAGGAAACTCATTAAGTGAGACATATCTCAACAGCAACAAGATCATCGAAATAGCTCAACAAAACGATTGTGATGCCATCCACCCCGGATATGGATTCTTAGCTGAAAATGCACAATTCGCACAAAATGTCAATGACGCAGGCCTCATATGGATCGGCCCAACACCCGAACAGATCGCACTCCTCGGAGACAAAATGCTAGCAAAACAAGCAGCAATTGATGCAGGAGTACCCACAGTAACCTCAACCGAAGTCCACCCAGGCGAAAAACCACCAAAAGTTAAGATGCCCGTCATCGTCAAAGCAGCAGCTGGTGGAGGCGGGCGCGGTATGCGCATTGTCGAAAAACAAGCTGACCTTGCAGATGCCATCAACTCAGCATCCAGAGAAGCTGAATCAGCATTCGGAGACGGAAGAGTTTTTATCGAACCATATATAACCCACGGCCGACACATAGAAGTGCAAATCATCGGCGATTCACATGGGAACGTTCTCCACCTGGGAGAACGCGAATGCTCCATCCAGCGCCGAAATCAAAAAATCTTCGAGGAAGCACCATCATGCGGAATCTCACCCGAGGTCCGAAAATTAATTTGCGATGGTGCTGTAGCTCTCGCCAAACACGTCAAATATGAAAACGCAGGCACAGTCGAATTCCTTATAAACGATAAAGAAGAAATTAACTTTCTAGAAGTCAATACCCGCCTCCAAGTAGAACACCCAGTCACCGAATCAGTAACCGGACTTGACCTCGTTGAACTTCAAATCCGAGTTGCCTCAGGAGAACAACTACCCTCCAGCCAAGAAGACATTACTTTTAACGGGCACGCAATTGAAGTCCGTCTCGTCGCTGAAAACCCATCCCAAAACTGGATGCCTTCAATAGGAACCATCGAACGGTTCCACGTCGGCGACGGAGTCAGAGTTGACAGCGGCATTCGAGAAGGCTCACAAGTAACCACAGAATACGACTCGCTCATCGCAAAAATTATTTCCTATGGATCAGACAGGCAACAGGCAATACAAAAACTCGCACGAGCACTCCGCTCAACTCAAATAAGCGGAATAGAAACAAACCAATCAATGATCTTGTCAGTACTAGCCGAACACGACTACCAACAAGCAAATACACCAATCAGTTACCTCCAAGATCACCCAGAGGTTCTCGACAAACAAGAAGTAAACCCCAAAGATCATAACGCCCTACTTCTCGGCGCCGTCTTCGCCTTAGAATTCCAAGAACGAAACAATGGCATGGTCACAGGATTCACCCCTTCAGGGTGGAGAAACCTTAGAACACAAGGCCAAAGGCAAATCTGGAAAAGCCAATATGGGGAAGATCACATCGAATACACAATAGA
>PBPU01000018.1 GCA_002724825.1 Acidimicrobiaceae bacterium | reverse complement strand
CCAAACAGTCTCAGACTGTGGCTCTACTCCAGCCACGCCATCAAAGACAGCGACAGTTCCGTCCAAGACCCGCAGGGATCTTTCAACCTCTACCGTGAAGTCGACGTGACCTGGAGTATCAATAATATTAATGCGGTGGTCGTTCCAATAACAGGTAGTTGCGGCAGATGTAATAGTTATACCGCGTTCCTGTTCCTGCTCCATCCAGTCCATAGTGGCAGCCCCATCGTGAACTTCACCGATTTTGTAAGAGCGGCCTGTGTAATAGAGAATCCGCTCGGTAGTTGTCGTTTTTCCAGCATCAATGTGCGCCATAATGCCGATATTTCGAGTTTTTTCTAAAGGGTGACGTGCCATATCGTTATTTCACTTTTCCTTGTTCATCAGTAGATAAATTAGTCCAAATATATATTAGTGAACTGTTTTCATCTTGTAAGAGACCACTTACCAGCGATAATGAGCAAACGCCTTGTTTGCTTCAGCCATTTTATGTGTATCTTCCCTACGTTTTACGGTTGCCCCAAGCCCATTTGAAGCATCTAGTAATTCGTTTGCTAGGCGATCCGCCATAGTTCGCTCACGTCGGTCGCGCGCAAAGCCTACAAGCCAGCGAATCGCTAGAGTCGTAGCTCTTCTAGGACGCACCTCAACGGGAACTTGATATGTAGCTCCGCCTACTCGTCGACTACGGACTTCGAGCTGAGGCCGGACATTCTCGATAGCTCGCTTGAGCGTATCAATAGGGTCAGATCCTGTTTTCTCCTCGACTGTTTTCAACGCGTCGTACACAATACGTTCAGCTACGGACCGCTTACCTCGTTGGAGTATTTTGTTTACAAGTTGAGTCACGAGGGTAGACCGATATATGGGGTCCGGTTGGAGGCTTCTTCTCGTTGCTGGTCCTTTACGAGGCATTTCGTTCTACTTCCTAATCTTTCTTCGCGCCATAACGGCTCCGAGATTGCTTTCGGTCCCGGACTGATGCCGTGTCTAATGTGCCGCGGATTACTTTATAACGGACACCTGGGAGATCTTTTACACGACCTCCGCGGACAAGCACAATTGAGTGTTCTTGCAAATTATGGCCTTCTCCAGGAATATACGCAGTTACTTCTGCGCCACTTGTCAATCGGACACGAGCAACTTTTCGAAGGGCAGAGTTAGGCTTCTTCGGCGTTGCCGTATAAACCCTCGTACACACACCACGTCTTTGTGGAGCACCTTTAAGCGCAGGAGTTTTTTCCTTTCGGAACTTAGAATCTCTCCCTTTACGGACAAGCTGTTGAATTGTAGGCAATTTGTTCTCCAAGGCCTTTAAAGCCTTATGTCTTCATTGTTTGGTTGCAAAGATATTTTACAGCCAGCAAACCAGCCTACGAGTGTTTAGGCCAGTCCACACCCCTGAAAGGAGTTCTTTAGAAAGATTTTTTAGAAACTTTTTCCTTACCCAATAAACTCTTCAGGCGCCGTTGGTGTTTCCTCTTCTTTCAATTCTCCGATTTCCTCAGGTTCTTGAAACTCTGGTTGAGAAGCCAACCACTCTGAGAGGTCTTCATCGCCATCTTCATCGGAGGAATAAAACTCCATCGGGGCATAGTCAGGTGCATCCGCTTCAAAGTCTCGATAGGACCCAAGCCCTGTCCCTGCTGGAATTAGTTTACCAATGATTATATTTTCTTTAAGCCCAACAAGGTTATCAGAACGAGATTCGATAGCTGCCTCAGTAAGCACGCGAGTAGTTTCTTGGAACGACGCAGCGGATAACCAAGAATCTGTTGCAAGTGATGCCTTAGTTATACCCATAAGTAGAGGCCGAGCTTCCGCTGGCTGCTTCCCAGCTTGAACTAATTCGCGATTTGCTTCAACGTAAACGCGCCTATCGATACTTTCACCGGGAAGGAAATCTGAGTCTCCTGGTTCTTGCACCAAAACACGTCGAGTCATCTGCCGAACAATAAGCTCGATATGTTTGTCATGGATTGAAACGCCCTGATCTCTATAAACACTTTGAACTTGTTCTACCAAATAGCGTTGGGTTTCTCTCATACCACGAATTTCAAGAAGTTCCTTTGGATCTCTTGGTCCTTCTATGATTGGATCACCAGCTGAAATTTCCTGCCCGTCAACGACTTCAAGTCTAGCTTCAATCGCAATCTTGTCATAGACGTCCTCTTCACCATCATCACTAACTATGGTTACAGTTCTACTTTGAGCCCCATCATCATCGATTCTAATAACTCCGGATGTTCGAGCTAGGGTTGCAGCTCCTTTAGGCGTTCGAGCCTCAAATAATTCAACTACTCGCGGAAGACCACCAGCTAGGTCTTTACCAGCAACCCCACCGGTATGGAAAGTACGCATTGTTAGCTGTGTACCCGGCTCGCCAATAGACTGTGCCGCTATAACACCGACCGCTTCACCGACTTCAATGAAGCCTCCTGTAGCCATGGACATCCCGTAACTTGCTATGGAAATTCCCTGCTCACTTTCATCAGTTAAAGGAGTAAGACAGCGAACTCGTGAGATATCAGGATCATTCGCCATTCGATTCATAACTTCTTCAGTCACCATCGTTGCCTTTTCGAAGATAGTACCATCTGAAAGTGTTACGTCTTCAGCAAGAATCCGGCCGTAAAGACGAGTCTTTAAATGTGCCCTTTCTTTTACATCTGTCGGGCTGCTCGGCTCTTCACCAACGTAATTTCCATCACTATCCCTATAGAAATCTTCAGGGTAGATGTCATCAATCCAGGATGAAGGAGGAGTCTGGCCATCTTCAAATGGGTCTTCCTCATTAATGATTACTTCTTGGGCGACGTCAACCAGTCGTCGAGTTAAATATCCGGAGTCTGCCGTTCGGAGAGCCGTATCAACTAGGCCCTTTCTTGCTCCAGGGGTAGCAATGTAGTATTCCAGCATTGCTAATCCTTCACGGAAGTTGCTTTTAATTGGTCGTGGGATCATGTCACCACGGGGGTTAGCTACTAGGCCACGCATGCCGGCGATCTGGCGCACTTGCATCATATTTCCTCGAGCTCCAGAACCGACCATCATATCGATGGGATTAAAGGTCTCTTCCTTTAGTCCCGCCTCCATGTCATTTTTAACTTCTTCTGTGGCTTGAGACCAGATTTCTACTTCCTTCTGGCGGCGTTCACCATCTGTAATAATTCCACGACGGAATTGATTTTCAACTTTCTCTGCCTCTTTTTCGTGTTTTTCCAAAATTCCTTTTTTGGTCGAAGGTGTCTTAACGTCATCTACTGAGACAGTTACACCAGATTTCATGGCCCAGTGGAAGCACAAATCTTTGAGTTGATCAAGGCTTCGAGAAACTGTTGATTTTGGGTAATTACGGGCTAAGTCTTCAACAATTCCACCCATTTCGCGCTTGGTTACACTGTTGTTTATCCACGGGAAATCTTCTGGAAGGGCATGGTTAAATAGAATTCTACCGACGGTTGTTTCGTGGTATTCAGCTGCCTGACCATTTGCCGGAGTCTTTAAGGTTCGAGGTGACCGGAATGTAACTTTTGAATGCAGTTCAACCTCTTTGGCTTCGAGAGAGCGTTCTACCTGATCAATTCTTCGGAATATTTTGCCTTCTCCCTTTCCTCCTTCTATCTCTTCTGTTAGGTAGTAAGCTCCGATAATCATGTCTTGTGTAGGAACTGTTAATGGATTTCCGTTCGCGGGAGAAAGAATATTATTGATAGAGAGCATCAAGACTCTGGCTTCAGCCTGAGCTTCTGATGACAATGGAAGGTGAACAGCCATTTGGTCACCGTCAAAGTCAGCATTAAACGCAGTGCAAACTAATGGATGAAGTTGTATTGCTTTACCTTCTACCAGAACTGGNTCAAAAGCCTGAATNCCTAAACGGTGCAATGTTGGNGCNCGGTTGAGGAGTACNGGGTGTTCNTTAATAACCTCATCAAGNACTGGCCATACGGCTGGACGTCGTCGCTCTACCATACGCTTCGCTGATCGAATGTTAGGAGCCATATTGTCAGCAACNAGCTGTTTCATAACGAATGGCTTNAATAGCTCNAGTCCCATCAATTTGGGAAGTCCGCATTGGTGGAGTTNAAGTGTAGGTCCGACCACAATAACTGATCGTCCCGAATAGTCGACACGTTTNCCTAACAGNTTCTGCCTAAAGCGTCCCTGTTTTCCTTTCAACATGTCTGATAATGACTTGAGGGGNCTNTTTCCTGGTCCNGTTACTGGACGNCCTCGTCGACCNTTATCAAATAANGCATCGACNGCCTCTTGGAGCATTCTTTTNTCATTATTTACAATGATTGCTGGAGCNCCAAGATCNAGTAAACGCTTTAACCGGTTGTTCCTGTTAATNACTCTTCGATAAAGGTCGTTAAGGTCTGATGTGGCAAATCGACCNCCATCCANCTGAACCATCGGNCGCAGTTCTGGAGGTATTACNGGGACAACATCGAGAATCATGGCTCTCGGGTTGTTTACNCGGTTCCCTTTTTCNTTTCGGCGATTGAATGAAGATACNATTTTGAGCCGCTTGATAGCTTTTTGTTTCCTCTGTGCAGANAGCGGCTTTTGTCCNGCCGGAGGGTCAATNGCATCTCGGAGTTTGAGTTCTTCTTCATCGAAATCGAGTCGNTCTACAAGCTGAGCAATTGCGTCAGCTCCCATACCGCCTTCGAAGTATTCTCCGTAACGATCTACTAATTCACGCCATAACAATTCGTCTTCGATGATTTGNCGNGGNAATAAACCTCTGAACTCNTCAAATGCACGTTCNCATAAATCGACTTCAAGNTCGTATTCTTCGGTGATAGCTTCAAGGTCTTTNGTTAGCTGTNTGGAAACAGCTTTAATTTCNGCNTCATTTGCNTNATCTTCTTCTAGCTCGGCNATCTCGCTTTCGTGATCCTGCCGTCTCTCTTCGAGTCTCTCGTCGCGTTCTTTATAGATTGCCTCTTTCTCTTCGAGCATTTCTGTCTCAAGATCAGCGAGAGCTTCATCTCGTTTNTCNTCNTCTACCCATGTAACAAGACTGGCNGCAAANTATATAACTTTCTCAAGTTGTTTTGCTTTGAGTTCTTCTCGGGGTTCTANTCCCATAAGAAGGTATGCAAGCCAAGATCTCGTGCCACGTAGATACCAAATATGGACTGCGGGGGCAGCTAGCTCAATGTGNCCCATGCGTTCACGTCGGACTTTAGAGCGTGTAACNTCAACTCCGCAGCGTTCNCAAATGATGCCTTTAAATCGAATNCGCTTGTATTTCCCNCATGTGCATTCCCANTCTTTTTGNGGCCCGAAGATTTTTTCACAAAACANGCCGTCTTTCTCTGGCTTCANAGTTCGATAATTGATNGTCTCAGGCTTTTTAACTTCCCCGTTGGACCANGTTCGAATTGAATCAGCAGTTGCAAGTCCAATACGAAGTTGATCGAAATCATTAACATCAAGCATTATTTCTGNCCTCCGTCCCTATCGNATTCCGCCGCTACGGGCTGCTTCTCGTGCTGCGTCTTCTTCATCAGATCCTCGCTCAGGNCGTGAGATATCAATTCCGAGTTCTTCACTTGTTCTGAAGACATCTTCATCTATTTCTCNCATTTCNATCTGCATTCCTTCAAGGTCGAGAACCTCAACGTTTAGACAGAGTGACTGCATTTCTTTAATGAGNACTTTGAAACTTTCNGGTATGCCCGGCTCAGGTATATTTTGCCCCATCACTATTGCTTCGTAGACCTTGATGCGTCCAAGGACATCATCGGATTTAGTAGTCAGCAGTTCTTGGAGACAATAAGCGGCACCGTAGGCTTCCAACGCCCAGACTTCCATTTCCCCGAACCGCTGGCCNCCGAATTGAGCTTTACCACCTAANGGNTGCTGGGTAATCATACTGTATGGACCNGTAGATCTGGCGTGGATTTTGTCNTCNACGAGGTGATGNAGTTTGAGGACGTACATAAANCCAACCATGACTGGNTTATCAAATGGTTCTCCCGAACGACCATCATAAAGCTGAGTCTTTCCATCAGCTTGTATCATTCGGTCTCCGCTGTCGGCTTCTGGATTTAGATTTTCAAAAATCTGCTGGATAGTTGGGTGTTTTCCAGCTAGATCAGTTTCGTCCCATTTAGCTCCNTCNAANACNGGGGTAGAGATAAANGTNGATGGAGTTGTTTTAGGNCGNGTTTTTCTTGCCGTATTTGATACCGGNTCAGCACCNACACGATTACCGTTAACTTCCCATCCCCATCTAGCTGCATAACCCAAGTGNGCTTCGAGAACTTGGCCNATNTTCATTCTTGAAGGAACACCGAGGGGGTTGAGTACGATGTCAACAGGTGTACCATCTTCCATGAATGGCATATCTTCTTCAGGAAGNACAATNGATATNACNCCCTTGTTGCCGTGGCGGCCAGCTAATTTATCTCCNACACTAATTTTGCGTTTCTGAGCAACNTAGACNCGGACAAGTTCATTAACGCCCGGTTGTAACTCTGCNTCATGTTCTCCATCGCGTTTAAAGATGTCAACTGCAATAACAGTTCCTGTTTCACCATGGGGAACTACTAATGAAGTATTCCNAACCTCTCTCGCCTTTTCACCGAAAATAGCTCTGAGTAGCCGTTCCTCTGGAGTGAGTTCAGTTTCACCCTTGGGCGTTACTTTTCCTACGAGTACATCTCCAGGCCCAACTTCAGCACCAATTCGGATTACACCGTCTTCATTAAGGTCTGCAAGCATCTCTTCAGAAATATTGNGGATGTCTCTTGTGATCTCTTCTGCACCTAGTTTTGTATCACGAGCATCTACTTCATGTTGGTGGATATGGATAGAGGTAAGAACGTCGTCTTTGACGAGCCTTTCNCTTATGATGATCGCGTCTTCAAAGTTGTAACCCTTCCATGGCATAAAGGCCACTAAGAGGTTTTTCCCTAGAGCTAGTTCACCTAAATCAGTAGAGGGACCATCAGCTAGAATGTCACCCTTGCTGATCTTGTCTCCTTCACGAACAAGGGGTTTTTGATTCACGCAAGTGTCCTGATTTGATCGTTGGAATTTCTTTAGCGAATATTCNTTTGTTCCTAATCGCTTCCCCTCATAGTNAACTGTCATCTGAGTCCCAGAAATCGCAGAAACGACTCCAGGCCCTTCGGCGATGATCATGTCTGCTGCGTCAAAAGCTGCTCTCTTCTCTATACCAGTTCCTATATAAGGTGCCTCTGGTTGAACTAATGGGACAGCCTGCCTCTGCATATTCGCCCCCATCAACGCCCTGTTCGCGTCATCATGTTCAAGGAATGGGATTAGGGCAGTCGCTACTGAAACGATCTGCCGTGGCGAAACATCCATCAGTTGGACTTCNTCTCCCGCNACATAGGAGATTTCAGTGGTAGCTCCAAAGAAAACTTCCTGTTCAAGAGCTGTTTTTAAGCCTTGGAGTGTTGCTGCTTGAGGAGATCTTCTAACAAGAACACGGTCATTGATGAACTTACCCCGAGCATCTATTGGTGCATTCGCTTGCGCTACGACATATTCCTCTTCTTCGTCTGCAGCCAAATACCTAATCTCATCAGTGACGCGCCCATTTTTGACGACCCTATATGGAGATTCGATGAAGCCAAAGTCATTAACTTTTCCATAACTTGCTAATGCACCGATTAAACCAATATTCGGTCCCTCTGGTGTCTCAATAGGACACATACGACCGTAATGACTAAAGTGNACGTCGCGAACCTCAAATCCGGCGCGTTCACGAGATAAACCCCCTGGGCCAAGCGCAGAGAGACGACGTCGATGAGTCAAGCCCGACAAAGGATTTACTTGATCCATAAATTGAGAGAGTTGAGAAGTACCAAAAAACTCTTTGATTGAAGCAACTACAGGCCTAATATTGATCAGCGAAGTAGGGGTGATTCCCTCAACATCTTGGGTAGTCATTCGCTCTCGTACCACACGCTCCATNCGGGATAACCCAATTCGAACCTGATTTTGGATAAGTTCACCAACACTACGTATCCTGCGATTCGCGAAATGATCTTGATCGTCTAGTCGATAGCCTGGTTCAAATTTCATTAGATGAAGCAAATAAGTACATGCAGCTAGAACTTCCGAAGGGCTTAGAACAGTCGCGTCCACTTCTGGGCGATCAAGCTTTACGCCAAATAATTTCTCTATCTTGTCAATTTCTGGACCGAGTTTACGATTTANCTTATATCTCCCAACACGTGAGAGGTCATATCGCCTGCTTTCGAAAAAGGCATTACGGAAATAGTTGCGTGCTGCTTCAACGGACTGTGGTTCTCCAGGTCGNACCCTCTTATAAATTTCGAGGAGTGCTTCTTCTTGTTTATTCTCGTCAGAAACTTTTTCTAATTCTTTGAGATACTGAGGTTCCAAAAAGTCGAAATANTCTACAAATTTTGGAAGGAAATTTGGTTCGTTCTCTTCATCAAGGCCGAGAGCTCTTATAAGTGTAAAGATACTCAATCTTCGTTTTCTCGCGATTCGAGTCCCTGCAGTGGGATCCTTACCCGGCTTCTGCTCAACATCAAACTCAATCCACTCACCTCTATATGGATGGATGGTCCCAGTAACTAACTGATTTCTTGCAAGGTTTCTTAGTCGATACCGTTCACCTGGCTGGAAGATTACTCCAGGGGAACGAACTAGCTGGGAAACAACTACGCGCTCAGTGCCGTTGATGACGAAAGTCCCATTGTCAGTCATCATAGGGAAATCACCTATAAAGACTGTTTGCTCTTTCAGTTCTCCTGTATCGCGGTTTCCGAATCGAGCCCTAACCAAGATTGGCGCAGCGTAGCTTATCTGATTTGCCTTACACTCTGCGACNGTGTGTTTCGGCCCGGGATTTAAATCTTCATCTTTAGGGTCGAACTCAAGTTCTAGTTGTAACGTTTCTGAAAAGTCCGTTATGGGGCTAATATCGCGGAATGTATCCGCTAGACCCTGTTCTAAAAACCATTTAAAAGATTCTCGCTGAACAGCTAAAAGGTCGGGTAGATCAAGAACTTCATCTAAATTTGCAAACGAATAACGATTTCGCGATGGTGACAAGGAATCACTCCTAATTGTGTGCTGATGGATAGGGNTTTAAAAGATATTTTGGATATCTCAGAAAAGAGTGCTTAGGGCTTTGCTACTCCTTTTGTTATTTTTTGGCCAGACGCGCCAAACGACAATCAATGGGGATCATGGTCAGACGCACTACGAACAGGGACTCTGTAGTCTATGTCAAGATTAGGCTAAAGCCAAACTATTTTNGTTCTCTTTTTAAGAAANTATCAGGGCTAAAGTACAAACTTGTAAACTACGGAACAGTTATCTAAAAGAAATGCTCTTTTAAATGCGATAGAGATCCCGTTAATTTATTTCTACAGTAGCTCCGGCAGCTTCAAGAGCTTCCTTGGCTTTTTCAGCGTCTTCCTTAGACGCTCCCTCTAGGACAGGTTTCGGAGCAGATTCCACAAGCTCTTTTGCTTCCTTAAGTCCAAGAGACGTCAAGCCTCGAACCTCTTTGATTACGTTTATCTTCTTCTCGCCTGCTGCAGTAAGTACTACGTCAAATGCGTCTTTCTCTTCAGCTGCGTCATCTCCGCCAGCAGCAGGTGCAGCTGCGGCGACAGCAGCGACAGGAGCAGNTGCGGTAACTCCAAACTTCTCTTCAAATTCTGAGAGAAGTTCGCTGAGTTCAAGCACGCTCATATTCGCAATAGCTTCAAGCACTTCTTCTTTAGTAGTCATTGGTTATTTCTCCTCTTCATCACTGGATTCACCAGCGTCTTTTTTATCTTCGTTTTCATTTTCTGAATTTTGTTCATTCATTTGCTCTACTTCTTCAGCAACCTCAGCCTCTGCCTCAGCTTCTTCAGCAACCTCAGCCTCTGCCTCAGCTTCTTCAGCAACCTCAGCCTCTTCAGAGGAACTATCGTCTGGGACTCCACCACCTGCTTCGATGAGCGCAGAGAGAGCATATGCAAATTTTTGTGGAACAGCCTTTAACAGACCTGCCATTTGTTGCATTGGTGCTGCCATGCCTCCGGCCAGCTTGGCTAATAACTCCTCGCGAGGTGCAATCTTTGATAGGGCAATAATTTCATCGGTTGTTAGAATTTTCCCATCAAGCATTCCACCCTTGATGACAAGATTTTCATTGTCTTTAGAAAAATTTGCTAAAGCCTTAGCTACCGAAACTGGATCTCCATCTTTACCATCTGGTCGAGTTCCAGTAAATGCAATTGCTGTCGGTCCAACTAAGAGTTCTTCGATTTCGAGGTCAAGTTCCTTTGCAGCGAATCGGACAAGCGAGTTTTTATATACTTTGTACTCACCTCCGGCATCCCTCATAGCATTTCGGAGGACAGCCAGATCGGTTACATTAAGTCCGCGGTATTCCGTCAATACNACAGCTTCAGAGCTTTGGAACTTTTCTCGAACTTCAGCCACAATTGCGACTTTTTCTGCTTTTGGCTCCCCCATAGGAGATCCCTTTCTTGTTAAAAACAAAATGGAGCGCTGCCGTTCAGCAAACGCTCCAGTATCCCAGATTGTCTACCTCGTCCGGCAAAGATTTCTCTTTCTTAATCACTTAGGGTGAACCGAATGTCTACGGCAACTTGTATTGTCATAAGGATGGTACAAGGTCTTCCCTTGTGATCCACCTTTGGAGATAATAATTCCTGTGNCNAAAGAATCTTAAAAACAAACGATTAGATGTTTCCCTCNTCTATTTTTACTCCTGGACCCATTGTCGAACTGATAACAGCCTTTTTGATATATTTTCCCTTAGCGCCTGATGGTTTAGCCCTATGTATCTCTTCAATCACAGCATTCAGATTCTCTAGAAGAGCCGATTCTTCAAAACTCGCTTTGCCAATCGGAATCTGGACGTTGCCGAATTTATCTGTTCGGTACTCAACCATGCCTCCCTTAAACTCTTCAATAGCTTTAACAACATTGTCAGTAACCGTTCCAGTTTTTGGGTTAGGCATTAATCCTCTTGGACCTAAAGTACGGCCAAGCTTCCCAACCACCGGCATCATGTCAGGAGTAGCTATTACAACATCAAAGTCAAGCATCCCCTTTTCAATTTCCTCAGCTAAATCAGTGTCTCCTACGATATCTGCCCCCGCATCTCGCGCTAGTGAAGCTGGCTCACCTTGAGCAAATACAGCGACACGAACATCTCTCCCCGTCCCTGCAGGAAGAGCCACAGTCCCTCGGACCATTTCTTCAGCCTTACTAGGATCAACGCCTAAGCGGAGGACTAGCTCGATAGTCTCATCAAATTTAGCTGTCGCCATTCTTTTTGACATAGAAACAGCTTCACCGGCTTCATACAATTCTTCACGATCATATGATTCGATAGCCTCTTTATATCTTTTATTCATTCGAACCAATCCTTTCTGTTGTACGATCAAATGAACGTACAGTTTTCGGTTCTCCCTCTATTTCGCCGAATTGATTTGGTGAGGTCGCCAAATCTGGCAGTTTCAATGGTAAACCTTATCTAACCTCTATCCCCATGCTTCGAGCTGTTCCAGCAACCTGCAACTTTGCTTGCTCGATATCATCAGTGTTCAGATCTGGAAGCTTTGTCTCTGCAATCTCGGTAATTTGAGCTAATGAAACAGATCCGCTCACTTCTCGACCGGGGTTCTGGCTAGCTTTATCAAGCCCCGCCGCTTTACGAAGCAAAAACGAAGTAGGAGGTGTCTTTGTAATAAAAGTAAATGACCGGTCTTCGAAAATAGTTATTTCAACTGGAACGACCTGCCCTCTTTTGTCTTCGGTCTTTGCGTTATATTCCTTACAGAAGTCCATTATTGCGACCCCATGAGGTCCCAATGCGGTCCCTACAGGCGGAGCAGGAGAAGCCTGGCCCGCTGGGATTTGAATTTTAACTACCGCAGCAACTTGCTTTTGCGCCATTGTATCTTTCTCCTAAATTAACGATGCTCTCACATATTAAGTGGTTCGGATTGGTTCAATCCGCATTTCACTCTAGCGACTTTATCGAGAATAAGTGTCTTCGCCGTCGCTTAGTTTGCCTTATGCTTCTTCCGAGAGCAACCCTAGAAAGAAACTATAGAAGGCCACGTTTTATTCTGTCGCTTGAAGAATCGGCTTTTGATAGGCGCTAGAAGAGGCAGGTCGCCCAGCATCAAAGGTTCGAGCATTTGCCCGAGACTCGATATTTTTATACAAAGTACTTATTTCACCGCTAGCTGTTTTTTGAAAGAGCGGAGGAAACGCTGCATGAACTAGGCAAGCAAACGCTGCTTTTGACAGTGAGAGGAAGACCTTCCCAGCGAATCGAAAATGCTGCCAATATGTCTCTCCGACCGAAGCTGGATGCTCTGTAAAAAGTTTCCTGATTTCCATAACGTCAATCTAGTACAGCTATGGTGCAATGATTACCTAAATATTTGCATAAAAAAGCTATATATTAGTAATATATATATAAATATTATTATTTCTTAGTATATTATTACATTATGGACCGTATTGATAAAAGAATTATCTCCCTACTTCAACAAGACGCAGGTATGCCCGCCCGAGAAATTGCCGAAAAAGTCAATCTCACACCCACACCATGCTGGAGGCGAATACAACGATTGGAGAACGATGGCGTAATTACAGGAAAAGTTGCTCTAATAAATCCTGAAGACGTGAACTTGTCTGTTTCAGCCCTTGTTCAGATCCGAACAAACCGTCATAGCGCTGATTGGATGGAACGGTTCACTCAAGCATTAGAAAAATTCCCAGAAATCATCGAGGCTTATCGAACAAGTGGCGAAGTTGACTATATGTTACGAGTTGTGGTGCCAGACATGGAAGCCTACGACACTTTCTACAAACGTTTAATAGAGGAAGTAGATCTTTATGATGTCAGCACTAACTTTGTAATGGAGGAGATGAAAAAAACTACTGCTCTTCCTCTTAACTACTGCTAATAACAGCTATATAAAATCTAGAGTTTTGCGACTTGCGCGAATTCGAGTTCGACAGGAGTTTCGCGGCCGAAAATATTTACCAATACTTTGAGCTTTAATTGATCCTCATTAATTTCAATAATTTCGCCGGAGAAGTCAGCAAACGGACCTTCTTTGACGCGGACCGTTTCCCCTTCTTCATAGCCCATCCGTGGTTTCGCCCGCTTAACAGGCTGACCATCGCCATCGACATTCACACCTAGGAAGTTCTCAACTTCTTTTCTAGGGAGTGGGGTAGGCTTATTCCCAGCTCCGACAAATCCAGTAATGCCGGGAGTGTTGCGTATAACAGACCACACTTCATCGTTCATGCGGGCACGAACAAGAATGTACCCTGGGAACATTTTCTTCTGGACTTCGACACGCTTTCCTTGTTTGAATTCAACAACATTCTCTAAGGGAATTACAACCTCGTGGATGTAATCTTCCTTGTTCATCGCCTTTGTGCGTTGTGCTAGATTTCCTTGAACCTTGTTCTCATAACCCGACTGAGTATGAACCACATACCACTTTCCTGGCCTGTCATACGGACTAACTACCTTGACGGGCTCTTCATCTTTTTCATAAATCAGATCATCTGCAAGAACAACCTCATCGTTTTCACCTGTCTGGATTTCTTCAGGTTTAGAATCCTCTATTATCTGGGATTCCGAAAATTCTATTTGGTCTTCCTGGCTGGCAGTGTCATTTGGCGAAGACTCAGTCATCAGGGAAGCAGGGGGATTTCCATCTCCCTGTTCATCGGTAGAGCTTTCTTGTTCAAAGTCGTTCATTTTTTCTCTCTCTAAGTTTTATATTATCTTTCGAACATTTTAAGGAGCCCTTCGCCCAGGCCCCAGTCTGCTAAAGCAATAAGCGTTGTAAGAACAACGAGGGTAACGAAGACAACAATTGAATAATTGATGACTTCAGCACGAGTCGGCCATGCTACCTTGCGCAACTCGGCTCGAACTTCTCCAACGTAACGTCGAAAACCGACACGTTCACGTGTCTGTTGTCGAGGCGGCGGCTGTCGTCGAGTCGCGACTGGAGTACCGTCTTCTCCAAGTTCACCACGTTTTTTAAGCGCACGCTTTTGTTCACGATTTAGAGACATAACTCAGTTCCTTACTGGGCTATTAAAATCTAGCTGATTTATATCTTGTTTTGACATTTTCGCCAGACACAAGCTTGCAGGGCAGGAGGGACTCGAACCCCCAACCTACGGTTTTGGAGACCGTCGCTCTACCAATTGAGCCACTGCCCTAATGGACGATTCAATGAGGATACCACCGAATGCTTCAATAATTCCTTTCATAAGCAAGAGAAAAAAAATAGCCTCATATTGCAAAGGTTAACTATGTTACATATCTCGGTCGTTAAGAAAGTGCTGCATAATAACAACATCTAACCATCTTCCAAATTTTCTACCTATTTCGTGCTCTCGACCTATTTCCTCAAACCCTACTTTTCTATGAAGTGCTATCGACCCTTCTGATTCGCTTCCTATTCTTGCAATTACCGTATGAAAGCCATGCTCTGAAGCTAGGTCAATGAGCTTAGACAGGATTGCTTCGCCTATCCCCTCTCCTTGGCTTTCAGGCCGGACGTATACTGAGTTCTCTACGGTGGTGCTATACGCAGGCCTCTTCATGTAGCGAGACAAAGCACCAAACCCTGCAATCTCTCCATTGATTTCTGCAACCAAAACAACATGAGCTCCGGAACGTTCAGTCATCCATTCTCGCTGCTCTTCAAGAGTTCTGGGGCTGAGGTCAAACGTAGCCGTTCCTGAAGAGACTTCATTGTTATATATAGCCCTTATTGCTTCAGCATCTTCATTCCGTGCGAGACGTAATTCCAATCGATTTCTCCTGTCTTCACAAAGAGTTTATATGTTCAATTATATTTGTAGCGGCGGACAGATTTGAACTGTCGACCTCCCGATTATGAGTCGAGCGCTCTAACCAACTGAGCTACGCCGCCTTGATTTGGTGCAATGCACATTTGAGCTCCCTGAGAGAATCGAACTCTCGACCTTCTCCTTACCATGGAGACGCTCTACCGACTGAGCTAAGGGAGCATTAATAATCTTGCTAATACTATTGGCCATGATGCCACGATGTGCGTACGGTCCCAACCTCAAGCTTATGAAATGTAATGGGGAAGAAATCAAGCATTTAATAGTAACCACAACCCAAGGACGCTATAGACAACCATTACTAGAAACATCACATATTGGCTGCGAATAGCATCTCTGGCTGGAAATGAGCTAACGGCTCTATCATGCGCCACAACCACACTCGCTATATGGCCAACCACGACCCCAATTGCCTGAACCCAAGCAATGAAGTCAGCATTAATGATATTGAAGTTAATTCGACCACGACTTCCCCCAAAGAGATCCCACCCTATGCCAAACGGATCGGATAAACGAAAGACAAATGTTTGGCTCTCATCAATAGCTAACTGAAGGTAGTGAGCCAGAGTATATCCAAAGACTATTGGGACAAGAGAAGGGGCAAACACGGTAGCCAGCTCTCTTGCTGATTGATCAGTTAGATTCGCCATAAATCTTACTGANAGGAGAAAAAGCAATGTGATAATTGCGATGGAGTCAACGAGGCCAAATAGTCTTACAGCCGCATTCACCCATTCGGATTTTCTTCCGACAAAATCTCTCCACATCTCTGATTCGCCAAATCCGTCAAAGGTAACCCCTCCTAAGACAATCATCAGTGTCGCTACCTCTGCCCCAGTAAATCGGTATGTCGATAACCCACTAAGTGGCGCCCTAAGGTTAACTGACTTTTCCCTAACATCCAGTGGAGCCATTTTCGCTAATANCCGGAAATGAACTGCGAAAGTATCCCCTACATTGAGCCAATCTCGACCCCAAAAGGAAACTCCAACCATCATGCAAAATGTATAAATTAAGATACCTAGAGACAGAAACAATGGAGAGTCGCCATTTGGGTGTATAAGCTCGAAGAATAAAAAACTTAGNGCCCCCAACGGAGCAACCCAGTGACTCCAGAGAGGTGATTTAGAGTTTTTAATCAAACCCCATTTCTCCAATATGAGTGCCATTGTGTCAAATGGGCTTAAAATTCTCCAAATATCACCCAGAAAACAAACAAGTATCTGAATTACAACCCAGAAAATAACGTAAACCGTAACTGGATTTAAATTCTGGCCAGAGTCATTTTCTCCAAAGAGCCCAGTTACTAAAATTAAAAGAAACAAAGCCATCGAAATGGTACGGAAAACTGGTTCCCCTACTCTACGGACTTTAGTTAAGGCAGGAGATTCCTTCCCTTTATCCAAATACGAGAGCTTTGGCTGACGCCACGAAGCGCCTAGCGCTAGGAATGAAATTACTAACGCGGCTATCGCAGCCCAAGAAAATTGCCATAAGGGAATTGGCAAATCACCTCTAGAACCTAAGCCATGACCGAAAGCGTCAAAGAACACTACTTCACCAGAAGTTCAGTAATGAATGCCCTAGAATTCTCAAATTCGACTTCGAAAATTCCTGATACCTCAGCCTCAAAACCAAGATAGNTAGGAGAACTACCTGAAGATACCTCCCCCAGATAGTCAACTCCATGAACATGAATCAGTTCATCCACATCAGAAATAATTGAAAAAACAACTACATCACCANCTGAAACTGATACTCGAGTTTCGGAAGTGATGACTTCCCCTCCAAGATATTCAATCTGGATAAGTACATCAGCCTGATCTGGAGAGAGAACAGCCATGGCATTTGAACTTCCATGGTCATGGTCATGGTCATGGTCATGGTCATGGTCATGACTACTAGCTTCCTTACTCTCGTTACTAGAGTGCGGAGACCTATCACTAGCGCTGGGGGCCTCTGCTGAGTCGCTGCAGGCCAAGATAGCAATACCAAAAAGGAGANANGTTACAATAATGCAAATTGGGGCTCTATAGAACTTCATCATTTTTAGGGAAATCCTATCCANGTTTCTATGNCCTNATCTTCTAATTTTTGTGGGCCGGGGAGGATTTGAACCTCCGAAGGCTAACGCCGACGGGTTTACAGCCCGTTCCCTTTGGCCACTCGGGCACCGACCCTGAACTGGTGATACTAGCGTGAGTCTAACGAGATAACACCCAAAGTGACCACACATTACCTTTGTAAATCCTAAGAAGGATCAAAAGTTAGTTTTAAAAAGAGTAGGGAAGATGAAACAGGTGAATTAGTATTTGAGCTAACACTTGAATCCACCTATTGAGGAGGCTAGAAATGCCATCATTCGATGTCACATCAATTGTTGATATGCAAGAAGTGAGAAACGCAACCGATCAAGCTGCGAGAGAGATTAACCAAAGATACGACTTTAAAGGAACTGAAAGTTCAATCGAACTCTCAGAAGAACATATAACAATTGAATCATCATCCGATGACCGGCTCAACGCACTTCGGACCGTTTTAGAAGAAAAGCTAGTTCGCCGAAAAATTTCATTAAAAGCTCTTGAATATCTGACTGCTGAGGACTCAGCGGGCGGCAGAAGAAGGCAGATAGTAGCTTTGACTTCAGGCATAAACTCAGAGAAAGCCAAAGAGATAAATAAGTTCATAAAAACTCTTGGTTTCAAAGGACTTCAATCTCAAACCCAGGGAGAGCAGGTACGCGTCACTGGCAAGAAACGCGATGATTTACAATCTGCGATCAGCAAACTTAAAGAAAATGACTTTGGCATCCCAATACAGTGCGGGAATTTTCGGGATTAACATACTGTGAATAATTTCCTTATAAACGTTGGACGTTACTAATGCCTGATTGGACATGGAGCACCACAATAAATAAGGGCGATGACGTGGTTATCTTTGACCTAGATGGGGTCATAAGTGATGCTTCTCATCGCCAACATTATTTACAAGGTAAGGAGAAAGATTGGAACGGGTTTTTTTCTGCATGCACAGAGGACCCACCGATCATTTCCGGCATTAAACTCATAAGCCTTCTTCGCAAGTCTCACAAAACTATAATTCTCACCGCTCGCCCATATTCTATTCAATCAGAAACTATAGATTGGCTTAAAAAATACGAGGTTGTTTGGGACGCATTAATTATGAGATCGAATGATGACCACCAACAATCGCCAAAAATGAAACTATCTGCTCTAAACCAGATCCGAGACGCTGGATATACTCCAATACTGGCATTTGATGATGACCCAAAGAACATCGAGATGTTTTTAGGACAAGAGGTCCCTGCAATCTCAGTTCACAGTGGCTACTACGCTTAGCTCGAAAGCGGCGATTTAGCCTAATGGACTAGCACCTAGAGTTCTAGTTTGGGGATACAACTTATACAAAAGGTTCTTTCAAAACATAGAATATTTGCAGGACACTTTTGATAGAAGTACTTTAGAGGACCTGATGGCAGCGGTAACGAAAAAAATCAACGTCTCATGTCAACTCACCGAAGCATGGGAAGTTTTATCAGCCTTTGGCGAAATTTCAGCTTGGGCTACTAATGTTTCTCATTCTTGCCTGTTGTCTCACCAAAAAGAAGGAATAGGCGCAACCCGAAGAATACAAACTGGAAGTTCTTCCGTAACCGAGCATATTTCGAAGTGGGAGAATTCAAAATACTTGGCGTACGAAATACGAGGACTACCTCCAATACTGAAAAAAATTACAAATACATGGGTACTAGAACCTAGCGAAGTCGGTGTTCAGCTATCGCTAACAGTTGAGATTATTCCAATTCGACGACCTGCTACTCCAATCGCAGGCATAGCTTCCCTAGTTTTTGGGAGAATCAATTCCGGCATGCTCAAGGATCTAAAGAATTTTCTAGAGATGACACAGCCCTTAAAAAAGCTTGAACGACAAATATCGCTTCTTCATTTGAAAGTTGATGAAATGGAATCTCGACATGAGTAGCACAGATAAACCTGATGTCATCATTTTTATGACTGACGAAGAAAGGGCAATTCCACCTTACGAGACTCCTGAAGTTCTGGAGTGGCGCGATAAGGCCCTAACAGGCCGAAACTGGTTTAGAGATAATGGTGTTAGTTTTAATCGACACTACACAGGATCCTTGGCATGCGTTCCTAGCCGTCCGACACTTTTTACGGGACAGTTTCCCGATGTCCATGGAGTTACCCAAACAGACGGTTTGGGGAAAGATGCTTATGACACGCGGATGAGATGGCTTCCTCCCCGGGAGGTACCTACGCTTGGCCATTGGTTTAGGGCTGCAGGGTATGATACTCATTACGATGGGAAATGGCATATAAGCCATGCTGACCTGATAGATGAGTCGACGGGACAGCCGCTAGCTACAAATACTTCGGACGGAACTATTATCCAAGATGCGGTTGAACAGTACCTTGAAGTAAATCCTCTTAATGAGTATGGATTTTCGGGCTGGGTTGGCCCTGAACCTCACGGAGGGCTGCTTGGTAATTCAGGTATTATTCGTGATCCCCTTATCGCTGAAAGAACTGTTAATTGGCTTGAAGACAGGTATAGAAGACGTAATCAAGGCGATAGTGATGCACTAAAACCTTTTTTGTTAGTTGTAAGTTTTGTGAACCCGCACGACATTGTTCTTCTTCCTCTCTATATGCGCAGGCCTGAAAATAACCCCTATCTCCCTTGTGACCTTGACCCTCCAGAAATTCCAATTCCGCCTACTCGCTACGAAGATTTGTCTTCAAAACCTGCAGCCCAAGTTGCATACAAACATTCTTACTACTCGGGGTATGGGATTCAAAGGGCCGTGCAAAGGATCTACGAGAACAATGAACAAGAATACAGAAACCTGTATTATCGAATGCATTTAGAAGTGGACAACCCTCTTGATATGGTCCGGAAAGCTGTCACCGATGATACTTCAAGAGAGAAAATAATTTTCCGCACATCCGATCACGGTGACCTACTGGGTGCGCATGGCGGTCTTCATCAGAAGTGGTTCAATCTTTACGACGAGTCGACAAGAGTTCCATTTGAAATAGTTAAGTACGGAAATAAAGAATCCAGAAGAGGAGTAATTGAGTCCGTACCAACTTCACATGTTGACCTGATCCCGACTGCTCTGGCCCTCGCCGGCCTTGATCAGCAGGCACTTGAAAAGCAACTAGCACCTGAATTTACAGAATTTCACCCGCTTCCCGGCAAAGATCTCAGCCCTTTGCTAGAGGACCCTAATACAGAGGAATTCAGAAATAGGGCTGTCTATTTTATGACACGAGATAACATGCTCGAGGGCGACACACTTGCCTCCGCGATGGCTCGAGGGTTGGGGCAAGCCGAAAAACCTCCACGGCCGTTAAAAATACAGGTTCTACCACACGTAAGTACTAATTTTGAGGGAATCGTAGTCAACATTACGAGCAATGAAGTTCCCGAAATCACTAATTCAATATGGAAAATTACCCGCGCACACGATGACCCGGAAACGTGGACCATTCCCAATAGCGCTAATTTGTCATCATCGGGCCCTATGGGCGAAACCTACAGAACTGACTCGATACCTGATCAATGGGAATTATATGACTTGACTAATGATCCTATTGAATCACTAAACCTCTGGAATGAACCAAAGGTTAAAGAAGTGTTTAACTACATGAAACAGCGCCTGAATCAAGAGAGGCTCTACTCTCTCCCAAAACGAAATAATCCTTGGCCCTATGCAAAGAGGAAGCCACCAGAAGCGCAGTTAGCAGGAAAAACGCCGCCAGCACTTGCTCGAGGTTTACGAGCTCTTCTTCGCAAAGTAGGGATGCATCCAGAAGATACACAAAAACTCAATATAGATATGATTGGTAAAAGGGCATTAATTGTCTGCACGAATGCAGCTCGACTCGGTAACGGGAAACCTACTGGTGTTTTCGCATCCGAAATGACGGTTCCCTACTACATTTGGACTGATGCTGGCATGGAAGTTGATTTAGCAAGTCCGCTTGGCGGAGTGATCCCAGTTGATCCTCAGTCGTATCGGCCAGTAATCCGGACAACTCACGATGACAGAGCGCTTGGCGATGCTTTATTGCAAAAGAAGCTTTCCGAATCTCTTTCAATTGAAGATGTCGATGTTGATAATTACGATGTCATATATTTTGCTGGAGGCTGGGGGGCTGCGTTTGATTTAGGTTTTTCCGAAAGTATTGGGGAAAAGGTCACAGAAGCTAACAGGAAGGGAAAAGTTCTTGGGGGCGTATGCCATGGACCCCTTGGCTTTCTGAAAGCCAAAAACGAAAACGGTGAACCACTAGTTAAAGGGCGTCGCATTACTGCCGTGACAGACAAGCAGGTTCGCGATCTTCGTATTACCTCAACACCTCACCACCCAGAAACAGAATTACGTCGTTTGGAAGCTGATTTTCGTTGCGCCCACAAATTCAGAGATCCGTTTGCAAACTGGTGGGAAGTAGATGGGAATCTTGTTACTGGCCAGAATCAAAATGCTGCGCCTATGGTCGCTAGGGAAGTAATACAGCTACTTGCAAACAAGTAATTCTTTTTTCAACGGTTAAATGCCAACCACTTAAGAACTTTTTGGTTAACTTCTAATCTTCGTCAGACTCGTTGGCGCCTTCCTGAATAGCTGAGACGACAGAAGAGTCTGCCAAGGTTGTGGTATCTCCAAGGTCACGGCCTTCCGCCACGTCTCGAAGAAGTCTCCGCATAATTTTTCCTGAACGTGTTTTAGGTAGGTCTGGAACAAGAAAGACTGCTCTGGGTCGCGCTATCGGCCCAAGTTTCGTAGCGACATGAGCCCGTATCTCTTGACGAAGTTCGTCTGTAGAATCAAATCCCCCACGAAGAATGACATAGCCTATGATTGCTTGTCCTGTCGTCTCATCAGTTGCCCCAACGACAGCCGCTTCTGCAACACTTGGGTGATCAACTAAAGCGGATTCTACCTCAGCAGTTGAGATCCTATGCCCAGAGACATTCATCACATCATCAACTCTCCCTAAAAGCCATAAGTAACCATCATCATCTACTTTCGCTCCATCACCAGCGAAATATCTACCTTCGTATGTACTCCAGTAGGTATCAAGGTAACGCTGTGGGTCACCCCAAATTCCTCTTAACATCGAAGGCCAGGGATGTGTGATAGTGAGATACCCACCGCCTTGCGTGACCTTATTCCCGTCATCGTCAACAACTTCTACATACACACCCGGAATCGCAAAACATGCAGATCCTGGTTTCGTAGTTGTGACACCTGGAAGTGGAGTAATCATGTTGCCTCCTGTCTCTGTCTGCCACCATGTATCAACTATCGGGGTCTGAGATCCACCAATATTTTCGTGATACCACATCCATGCTTCAGGATTTATTGGCTCACCGACAGTTCCAAGAACACGAAGGCTACTCAGATCATGTTTCCTGACCTCTTCACTCCCCCATTTCATAAAGGTTCGAATAGCAGTTGGAGCTGTGTAAAGCTGTGTTACACCATATCTATCGATAATGTCCCATAACCTATCCTTTGACCACGTAGACCTATCTCCTGACCCTCTGAGTTCTTGTCGTGGAGTATCCGGTGTCCCCTCATACATCACGGAGGTGCACCCATTAGCTAAAGGGCCATACACGATATAGCTATGGCCTGTAACCCAACCAATATCAGCAGCACACCAATACACATCACTTTCGGGGTGGATATCAAAAACATACTTGTGGGTGAACGCCACCTGAGTGAGATAGCCTCCGGTGGTGTGCATAATACCCTTTGGTTTTGCGGTTGTACCCGACGTGTATAGCAGGTAAAGAAGCTGCTCACTATCCATAGGTGGTGCTGGGCAATTGGCTGATGCTTCCTGCATTAATTCGTGCCACCAGTGGTCTCGCCCTTGGACCATCGTGACAGGTGAATCGCAACGGTTTACAACGACTACATTTTTTACTGTGTCGGCACCACTCTCGAGGGCTGCATCTACATTTACTTTCAAGGGTGAGGGTTCACCTCGCCTATATCCGGCGTCTGCTGTGATGATAAGCTTGGCATCAGCATCTTCACATCTATCAATGATGGCGTCAGGACTAAAGCCTCCAAAGATAACAGAATGAGCGACTCCGATTCGGGCGCATGCAAGCATAGCTATTGGTAACTCTAAGATCATTGGCATATATATCGCTACTCGGTCAGACTTCTGCAGTCCCAAACCCTTTAGGACGTTGGCAAATTTGGAAACTTCATCAAGGAGCTCTTTATACGTTATCGACTTTGTATCCCCGGGTTCACCTTCCCAGTGAAATGCTACTTTTTCTCCGTTGCCATTCTCGATATGCCGATCAAGGCAATTGTACGTGATATTTAATTCTCCTCCGAGGAACCACTTTGCATATGGAAGGTCCCATTCTAAAGTTGTATGGAAGTCCTGAGACCATGTGAGGAGCTCTCGTGCTTGACGAGCCCAGAATGCTTCGTAGTCGGCATCTGCTTCTTCATATAAAGTCTGGTCCGCCGTTAGGGCGCCTCTTTGAAACGCTTCAGATGGTGGAAATGAGCGATCCTCAGTATAAAACTCTTCAATAGCTTGATTGGACACTATGCCCCCTTTGATGACTTATTGATGAGAATACCCTTTGCGAAGAATACGGGCCAAAATCTCTTACCGGATTAATTCAGGGCTAGATCTTCCATTCAATAACGGTAAATCCTCCTAACCCATTGGGGTCAAGTAGAGCTTCAGCTTCAGTTGCTCTACTTCGTGCAGCTAGTGCTTCAACATTTGGATTTGATGCATTTTCGAACCATACTCGTTTCCCCTCTTCAACGAAGTCCGAAATTCCAAGTGATTGCAACCACTCGTGTTGGAACTGAATAGAATCTGGGATTCGCACGGAACTAATTTGCTTAAGATCTACATCAGTCGTTATGTCCTGGCTACCTGGTTCAACCAATGGGCTTTCGCCTAAACCATGACCTCTGTATGTTCGGAGCCATTTGTGATTTGTCGGTGCAGGAAAAGATGGAAGAGCATAATCAACTACAACTACTCTGCCAGATTCGATTAAACCGAGTGCATCATTCAGCCAACGGCGGGCCATAGTCTGGTATGGAATTCGGGTCCCCGGGCTTTGAGCGATACCAAATAGATCGTTTAGATCTTCATCAGCTTTGATAAGCACTTCGTGGAATAACCCGTCACTAGATCCGACACATACCTGAGACCACTCACCGGTTTTTTGACTCTCGTAGATATCAAATGGGAGATTGTCTAGTAACTCATTTGCAAAAACGACACCTGTAACACTTTTACTAGGAAGTTGACCGAAGGATTCCACACCCTCAGGGTGCTGTGACCGCTGAAGTGCGCTCTCTTCTACTGTTATGTATCTGAGGGCCCTCTGGCAGTCTGGCTGCGCCTTTAAGATTGACCTTGCAAGAGTTCCTGGGCCAGCTCCTGCTTCAATGAAATAAAAGGGGTCAGGGTTTCCCAACTCTTTCCACCATTTATCAAGTGCACTTGCTACTAGCTTTCCAAAAAGCGGACCTGTTTCTGGACTAGTTATGAAATCTTTTCTTCTCCCTGCTCCTCCGCTTGCATAAAATCCTAATGAAGGGTGATAGAGGGCTAATTCCATAAATCGACTAAACGGCATCACTCCATTTAGCGTAATTTCTTGAGCTATCTCTTCATGAAGGTTCATCGTAGATATATACGCACACACTTCGATAGTCGTCAACTACGAAGAAAATTTATCCGCCAAATGCTACGAGACTGACATCTGTAAAGTGGGTGACAATTCCTGGTGCAACTCCGAAGGCAATAGTGGTACCTGCAGTCAAAACAAGAGCGGCTAAGAGTGAGACAGGTACTTTTACTTCTCCTTCGTGTGTTTCATGAGAATCTTCAACCCACATACGCATAGCTATTTTTCCGTAATATCCAAAGGCGATGACAGCATTGATCGCTGCTACTACAGCTAATCCATATCCCCAGTTTGTACTGGCACTGGTAAGGGAAGTAAATACTGAGAATTTTGCATACCAACCTCCAAGTGGAGGTATACCTGCAAGTGACGCTAGGAAAACTGTCATTACTATCGCGAGGCTTGGAGATGTACGAAATAATCCGTTATAGCTTTCAAGATCAGCCGTTTTAGTTTTTCTAGAAAGAGCAAGGATTATTCCAAACGCCCCGATATTCATTGCTGCATAGATCACAAGATAGGTGACAATAGCAGAAACAGCTTTATCGGCTATTGCTGGACTTTCCCCCGCTACGGCGAGAGGGGCAAGCATAAATCCTGCTTGTGCAATGCCAGAGTATGCCATTAGGCGAACAATATTTGTTTGCCTCAATGCCATTACATTTCCTGCAGTCATTGACAAAGCAGCGAGAATCCAGATGAGTGGCTGGAAAACATCTTCCTGGCCGATGAAACCAATGACCACTAAGTTCATGAGGGCAACAAACCCTG
>PBPU01000017.1 GCA_002724825.1 Acidimicrobiaceae bacterium | reverse complement strand
TTCCTCTTTCTATTTCTATAGGGTCTATCAATGGGGCTCTTAACAGATAGTTCATGACTTGGATAGCGACAATGTTTAACATGATCGTAGAAAGGATTTCATTAACTCCGAGATATGCTTTCAGGGCTCCTGGGATAGCACCCCAAATACCACCTCCCACTAGACCTGCAATGAGAACTAAGGGGATTATGACAAGCGGTGGCAAGGTAGGCAGGTATAGAACTGTAATGGTTGATAAGAGCGCCCCAGAGACAATTTGTCCTTCGCCTCCGATGTTAATGACTTCAGCTCTAAAGGCAATACAAATTCCTACACCTACTAGAAGTAAAGGCATTGCACGAACTGCAGTATCTGAAAGCGCATCAGTATCACCAAAAGCCCCTTGAAGAAGTGCCCAGTATCCATCAAATGGGTTTGCGCCGAGAATTGCAATAATAATTGCGCCAATGGACAAAGCTGCTATTGCTGCGCCCAAAGGAATAATAATTCCATGAAATTTTCGGAATAATATCAAACCAAAGTCCTCACCGTCGCAACAGATACGTTTTCTATCATTACCAGATAAGTAGGTTTGATATACAAAGCAAACGATTAATTTAAAACTTTAGAAACTAAAAGACAAGATCTTCTGGTTTTATTGGAACCCGATTTAGCTTTTTACCTGTCGCATTCCTAACGGCTGAAATAATAGCTGGAGTAGATGAAATTACAGGAGGTTCGCCAATTCCTTTTGCTCCGAAAGGTGCTCCAGGCTCTGACTGTTCAATAAGGGAAGCAATCTTGATTGGGGGTATATCCATTGATGTAGGAAGAAGATAGTCAGTGAAATTCGCATTAAGTATCTTGCCATTATTGAGAACCAGATCTTCAAGTAAGGCAAGACCTAGTCCTTGAGCAATTCCTCCTTCGATTTGCCCTCTAGCCTGAACAGGATTCAGAACTCTTCCAACATCTTGTGAAGTGGCTATTTCTACGACACGAACCAATCCTAATTCCTCATCAACATCAACCACAGCACGATGAGCAGCAAACGCAAACGAAACGTGAGCGTTACCTTGCCCATTGTGATCAAGGGGGAAAGTGCGTTTATGGCGATGTGTAACATGCTCATCATAATTTCGTCCTTGAAGAGCAGTAGCTATATCTATGGAATGAGAGCCATCTTTCGAGACTAGATTTAAACCCGATTTGTCGTATGCAACGCCGTTTTCTGATGAAAGATCGATAATTAGGGCATTGACCACTGCCTCGCAGGCCTTCAAAACTGCGCCACCAGACATCCACGTCTGTCTGCTTGCTGATGTTGAACCAGCGGACCCTATTGATGTATCGACAGGAAGGATTGTTGCATCTGTTATTCCTAATGTTTCTTCCACTATTTGGCCAACCAAGGTTACGAAGCCTTGCCCTACCTCAACGCAAGCTGACTTGATAAGAACTTCGCCGTCAGAAATAATGCAGCGCGCCTCAGAGAAATCATCAAATCCTTCAGAGAACATCAAGTTCTTAATCGACGCTGCGTATCCAACGCCTCTTTTCACATGGGACTTATCTGTTGTTCTTCCTGTTCCTCCTGGTAAATCTAAAAGTCCACTTTTAATAGGTTCGGGAAGAGGATATTCGGCAAGAGATGTTAGAACTTCCTTGACTGGAGCGGTTCCAGTAATTTCCTGCCCGGTAATTAATGTATCTCCAGTCTCTAGTGCATTCAGTAATCTAAATTCAACCGGATCAAGAGATAAGGCTTTTGCTAATTTGTCCATCTGTGCCTCAGCAGCAAAACAGGTTTGGACGTTCCCGAAACCTCGCATCGCCCCACAAGGTGGGTTATTCGTTCTCACACCCCACCCCTCAATGACAGCATTGGGAACACGATAAGGGCCTACGGAAAAGCAACACGCGTTTGCTAAAACAGCAGATGTTGTAGAGGCATACGCCCCTCCGTCAAGTACTACCTTAGCCTCGACCTTGACCAGTAAACCAGACTCGTCTGCGGAATGCCGAAACCATATTTTTGCAGGGTGGCGATGCACGTGACCAAGAAATGACTCGTTTCGGTCATAAACCATTTTGACTGGCCGCCCTGTGTGCATCGCAAGCATGCAAAGATGCACATGCATGCTTACATCTTCTCTGCCCCCAAAAGCACCTCCGACTCCTGCGAGAGTTACCCTCACAAGGTCATCAGGTAAATTTAAGGCGGACGCTACTTGGTCTTTATCAGAATGAAGCCACTGTGTTGATATGTGTAGATCAACCCCTCCATCAGCAGAAGGGAAAGCGATTCCTGACTCAGTCCCAAGAAATGCCTGATCCTGCATTCCAACCTCGTACTCGCCTTCAACGATGATATTTCCGATAGCATCAGGGTCGCCATGTTTTATAACCAAATGGCGTATGATATTTCCCTCTGGGTGAATAGGCGCAGCTTTGATCGCTTTTTGGCTGTTGACTAGCGGGTCTAACTCTTCATAATCTACATAGATTGCATCAGCAGCTTTTTTAGCAACTTCTGGGTGGTTTGCAGCCACAATAGCAACTGGTTCACCAACATATCGAACTAGATCAAAGGCTAAAACAGGTTGATCAGGGTGTTCTAACCCGAATATGTTCTCTCCAGGGACATCATCAGCAGTCAGAATTGCATGGACTCCATCCATTGCAAGGGCTTGTGAAAAGTCAATTTTTCTGATCTTTGCTGAGGGGTATGGTGACCGCAAAGTTTGCCCCCAAAGCATGTCCTCAGAACTTAGGTCATTTGAGAATAAAAAATCGCCTCGTGCCTTTTCTTTTCCGTCTGGCCTAGTAGCAGATACTCCAACCCCTGCAGCAGATGCGATACCCTCTTCAAGAAGTGACATCAGGTATCCCGCTCTGATCGTCGTATAGAAACCAATTGAACAGCCTCAACAATGCGTCCATAGCCTGTGCATCTGCATAGGTTTCCCGAAATGGCTTCCTTGATTTCAGACTCCTCGGGCTCTGGGTTTGAGGCTAGAAAATCATGAATTGTCACCAACAGTCCCGGCGTGCAAAATCCACATTGTATTGCCCCTGTATCAATAAATGCTTCTTGGACATCTGAGAGTTGACTTCCATCAGCAACAGATTCGATAGTCTTGATTTCCCGACCTTCAGCGTTGGCAGCGAGAACTAAACAAGAACACACTAAAACATCATCCATCATTACGGAGCAAGAACCACACTCGCCTTGCTCGCAAGCATTTTTTGATCCATACAGACCTAGCCTCTCTCGAAGAACATAAAGTAAACTTTCCCCAAGCCAAGCACCGGAAATCACATACCTAGAGTCATTTACAGTTAGTTCGTACTGATTAGATTCCTGAGCATTACCCATTAGTTTTCCAATCTAAATATTCTAAACAAAGCACGTCGACCAAGTACACCAATGGTATGGGTTCGATATGCACTGGAACTTCTGTGGTCGTCAATGGGGTTGGCAGACTCCCTTATTAAGCGTTCAAAATTCTCAATAGCCCCAGATTGAACTGTCATGTTGTTCCAATCAATATTCTCAGAAATAAAATACTCGGCTTCTTTGGACCGACACGGCGAAGCAGAGACAGATCCTAATGCGATACCAATGTATTCTTTATCAATATCTGTCACCATTGCTAAAGAGGTAACAGAGATAACCATAGCGTTCCTAGGACCCACTTTCAGAAACTCCTGCGGACCACGAAGCACCGGAACGCGAACTGATTCAATAAACTCATCCTCCTGTAGCGAATTGGTTTTTACGCCGGTAATTAGTTCATCTACCTGTAATTGCCTGGTTCCAGATTTACTTCTGATATTAACTAGAGCTCCTAATGCTAATAAAACAGGGATCATATCTCCAGCAGGTGACGCAGTTGCCAGATTTCCTCCAATAGTTCCAGTGTTCCGTATCTGGGGCGATCCTATAGTTCTAGCCGACTGAGCAAGCGCCGGAATGAGCGTTGACAGAGGCCCACGCTCAATTTCGCGATAAGTAACGCAGGAACCTATAAGCACAGAATCGCCATCGTGCCTCCATTGTTTGAGGTCCTCAATGCGGTCAATGGCAATAACTCCTGAAACATCTCGATGTCTAAAGTTGACCTCCACCATGAAATCAGTTCCTCCAGCCAGAAGTTGGCGCGTAGGGTCCTCAGCTAATAACTCACAGAGGTCCTCCGTTGAGGATGCAATTAGAAAATCCATACATAATCATGCTACCGAGTAGAGGAATACTACGGAACGATTTACGCCGTGACTAGCCTAATTAGAAGTCACGCATCAAGAATAATTGCTCTTCCATCAGATGGTGGCAATAGAGGCTCTTCAGTGGACCATGGAAAGTTGATCCATTGGTCCGTGCGTTTCCACACGTATTCACATTTGATTATGGAAGGACTTTTCTCGTACAGTACTGCGCTGCGAACGTCTGCAACTTCGTTCTTACAGAATTCGTACACATAGGCTAGCGTTGCTCCGGTGTCAGCTACATCATCAGCAATAAGAACGCGAGCGTTCCTGAGGTCAATAGAGTCCAGATAGGGCGGCAAGGCCACGGGGACATCCAGACGTTCATCTACTCCGGTGTAATACTCCACATTCATTACGTAGAGGTTCTTCACTGAAAGGGCATATCCGAGAGAACCCGCCACGAAAAGCCCACCTCGAGCTATAGCTAGGATGATATCAGGCTGGTAATTATCATCGGCTACGATTTGAGCGAGCTCCCTTGCAGCCATTCCATATGATTCCCAGTCTAGTATTTCCCGTTCTTCAGACATTTTCCCTCCGGTCAGTAATCCTAAACCATATACCTTCTTGGCCTTCGATGGATTAATACAAATTAGATAAGTCAGAAATGGTCAAAGGGGAGCCACAGTAGTCCTCTCCAGAAGTATTCATTAGAATAAGTATGAGCAGACCTCCTTGCCCGCGAAAGCCGGTATAGAGCTCGACGCTAGGAGAAATATGAAAATCTTAATAGCAGATAAATTGGATTCCAGTGCGAAACTTGCCCTCGAAGATATCGGGCACGAAGTGCAGGAAAATTATGATGTTACTTCTGAAGGTTTAGAGCAGCATATCCAAGGTGTTGAAGTGCTTGTTGTTAGAAGCACACGAGTGACAGATGATGCCCTTAGAGCTGCCGACCGACTGTCTCTGATCGTTCGAGCAGGGGCTGGTGTCGACAACATTGACGTTGTTGCCGCTTCAGATTTAGGAATTTATGTCTGTAATGTTCCAGGAAGAAATGCTGCAGCAGTTGCAGAGTTAACTTTCGCTCTCTTGCTAGCTATAGATCGCCATGTTGTTGAGGGCGCTAGTGACTTACGAAAAGGTACTTGGAACAAAAAAGAATATTCGATAGCTGATGGCCTTATGGGGAAAACCATCGGAATTATAGGTCTTGGCGGTATCGGACTTAGTGTCGCGGAACGAGCGAAAGCCTTCGGATTGCGAGTAATAGGGCAAAGGAAAAGTGGTCGCTCGCCTGAAACTGAACAACGTATCCGCCAAATCGGGATACGGCTAACTGATACTGTGGAGGAGCTTGTTGCCAATAGTGACATTATTTCTGTTCATGTTCCATTTAATGAAAAAACAATGTCACTAGTGGACGAAGAGCTGCTCCGGTCGTTTAAGGATAAGGCTATTCTACTGAATACCAGTAGAGGCGAAATTATTGATGAGCCTGCCCTTATCCAAGCGATGAATGAACGAGGAATTAGAGCTGGCCTAGATGTCTTTTGCGATGAACCTGCTTCTGGCGAAAGTACTATTATTTCAACTTTAGCTAGTCACCCTTCGGTTGTTGGAAGTCACCATATTGGTGCATCAACTATGCAAGCAAGTAAAGCTATTGCTAGCGGTGTTGTTGATGCTATTGCAGGTTTTGAAAGTGGAAATCCATTGAATTGCGTTAACGAAGCACCATCTGGCGAAGGGACGTCACAAGTACGAGTGCGGCACTTAGATCGTGTCGGGGTTCTTGCTTCAGTTCTTTCGACACTTAGAGCTGCTGATCTAAATGTTCAATAAATGGATAATCGCGTGTTTAACGGTAAGAAGGCTGCTGTAGCTAGCATTGAAGTGGTAGGTGCAGTTCCAATAGGCCTATATGACGAGTTGGTTTCCCTTGAACATGTTTTGGGAGTCTCTCTTCTAGATAAGAGAGCTGTTTAGCGATGGAGTCAGGTTTGCTCAGTCGAGTAGAAGCACAACTCGTCCGGCAAGAATGGGCTGAGAGAGTTGTTTCTCCTGCGTATGATGCCCTTAGGCCTGAACAAAGGTTCGAAGTAATGAAAAAAGACCCTTATGTCTTTCTTCATGTAACGCGTTCATTCGGTGATGATGAAAGCGAGAAAACTGCAGAAGAAGTTTCCGAATCTAATGCTTCAGCTTTATCTCGTCTTCTATCAGAGAACATTTATGAGAAAGTCCGTGGTCCGTCGCTTTACCTCTACCAACTTCGATCTGGAGATCACAAGCAGACAGCAATTATTGGTGATGTCCCACTTACTGCTGTAAAAGAAGGGCGAATTATTCCCCATGAACGAATACGACCAAGCCGCTCCTTGCACCTTGCAGACCATTTAGAAAAAATTCGAGTTCAATCCTCACCAGTTGCTCTTGGGTATGAAGATGATGAGCATGTAGCTACGATTCTTTCATCAATTCAAAATAATGAAACGCCTATATTGCATTTTCAGCGAGAAGATTTGATTGAACAAAAAATTTGGTCCGTGGCGGATGTTCACGCAAGCGAACTCATAGAAATTATGAGAGATAAATCTGCGTATGTGGTTGATGGCCATCATCGCCTAAGTGCAGCGTCAGAAATGTGGACAAGGAACGGTGAGTCTGGGTCTTTTGGAAAGCTCTTTGCCGCTTTTTTCCCACTAAGCGAGCTAAAGATCAGTGCCTTCCACCGACGTGTTACCGATATGGCTGGATATTCTTTGGATGATCTTTACAAAGAGATAGCTGCCCGCGATTTCGCTCTTCTTCCGATTACAGGGGATCAAGATCCTCTACCAAAGGCTTCAGGAGAGTTCTCCATGTATGCTGCCGGCCAGTGGACGACTATCAAGCCAGCCAGAATACACCCATCAGAGATTGACTCTGGCTTATTGCAACGAAAGATTCTTAGTCCAATTTTCCATATTGATGAGGCCGGTACAGATAATCGGCTTCAGTACCTTCCTGGATCTGTTGGTTTGAACCACCTAGTTGATCAAACTGACTTAGACGGAGGTGTTGCTTTTGCTCTTCATCCTGTTCCGATGGCTCAATTGCTCTCCGTTGCTGATAGGCGGATGACCTTCCCGCCGAAAAGCACATATTTTCAACCAAAAGTTAGGTCAGGAATCTTTCTGGTGCATAGGTAGGGCTACTCTATAGTTCTGTAATTCGCTTAAAGCCTTCGGCCATTCCTTTTCCAGTAAGATCGCCGAAAGCTATGAGTTCTTTTCTGATACGTTCGCGGAAATCCTCCAGGCCCTTAGTTTCGTTACCTTCGGTTATTCCCATTGTCGATAAATATTGGCTTTTGTGTGACTCGAGAGCATTAAGTTTTTTCTTTTCGTACCCATCAGTGGTTTCAAGGTGATCGCATTCTTCAGGTTCGAATAAGAATAGCTCTGAAGGACGATGCGGATACAAAGAAGAATCAGTCAGAAAGAAAGGATCTCTAGCAGCGACAATTCCATTGATAGCTAGTTGTCCGGCATTGTGATGATCTGGGTGAAGCCTATACCTTTTCCAAGGGTCATGGCTTAGAAGTACTTCGGGTTTAAGTTTTCGAATCCAAGATGCAACAGTATCTCGTTCCTTGACGCCAGCATGCAATTCACCGTCAATGTAGTCAAGGAAAATAATCTCTCCGAGGACTCCAAGCTCCTCGGCCGCAACACGTTGTTCGGATTTGCGAATTGCAGTTAATTCATTGGTATTGGTCGAAGGGTCCCAAGAGCCCTTTGATCCATCAGTGCAAATCAACAAACTGACTTCACAGCCATTTGCTGCCCACTTGGCCAGCGTAGCACCAGCTCCAAATTCAATGTCATCGGGGTGTGCTCCAATAGCAAGAGCTTTGGCAGGGGTAGGGATATTTTGGCTGATCACAGTGACACTCTAGGTCAGATCTTCTTTAAGTAGCTTGGATTCTTCAAGATCATCAGGGTTATCTATATCAAATCCAAATTTTGTGTCTTTNATGATACTTAAAGGCAAATCAAATCTTTNTGCTTCCCGCTTATGTCTTTTCAATGAGCCAGGGCCGTATCTGAANGAAAAATCNATTTCGGTCGGTAAACCTATGATATTTGTTCCATCATTATGTCGATCCGGCACAAGGATAATGCCATCACGCTCAAATAGTGAAGGGAGGTCACCAGGAAAAATTAAGTCGGCATGTGAAATTAAAACCTTCTTTACGCCTTCTTTTGCTAACGCTGCTAATCCCGTTTGGGCTGCCTCATTTAGGCCAGTTCCAACATTTCGGATCACTTGAGTGCCTAGGTTCGAAGCCCATCGTTCAACTTCTTCATCTTCACAAATAACCCAGACTGGGACACCTGCACACGCAGAAATAACACCTTCTGCTAGTGAACGTGATAAGGCAGCGCGCTCTTTAGCGTTAAGCACGGAAGATAGACGTGCCTTGGCGTTATTAAAAGATTTAACTGGGAGAAGCACTCCATAAGTATCCATTGACAAGATTCTAGGCCTACCTGGTTATCTATTGCTCAGTATCTGAATCGTCACTTGTTCTGAGGTACGATTCTTCAGTGGATATTTCNGTGGCAGTTGTAGGTGGTGGCTCCTGGGGGACAACAGTCGCGCATCTTGTTTCTCATAANGCTCTCACAAAGTTGTGGTGCAGGGACTCTGAGGTTGCTGCCTCGATCAANCANTATCACAAAAATCTTCGCTATNTACCTGANTTCAATCTTGCTGATAATTTAANAGCTTCTGTTGATTTAGAAGAAGTCCTACACGATGCTGATATCGCTCTTGTAGCNATACCATCTCAAAGTTTTCGAGAAGTCCTTTGTCAGATGAAGCCATACTTACAAGACGGTACTCCAATTTTAAGTCTTGCAAAGGGGTTAGAGCAGGGCAGTNCTTTCACTATGACTCAGGTCGTAAATGAGGAGCTTCCAGAAAACCCAACAGGAGTTCTCTCTGGGCCAAATCTTGCTCAAGAAGTACTTCAGGGTTTTGCANCGGCTTCAGTGCTGGCCATGGCTAATGAGTCAGATTCAGAACAGATACACAAAGTTTTTCTAACTGAAAATTTCCGAGTTTATACAAGTACTGATGTGAAAGGCTGTGAATTGGGTGGAGCATTCAAGAACGTTCTTGCTCTTGCAGCAGGTATGACGACCGGNCTGGGAACAGGTGATAATACTATTGCNGCTGTAATAACCAGAGGGTTNGCCGAGCTGACACGACTCGGAGAAGCTATGGGCGCTAGGCGAGAAACGTTCTCAGGGTTAGCTGGACTCGGAGATCTAATTGCAACCTCGTTCTCAGCAAAAAGCCGAAATAGGTTTGTTGGTGAACAGCTAGGTAAGGGTAAATTACTTGATGAAGTTATTTCGCATATGGATAATGTTGCCGAAGGGGTAATGACAGCGCCAGTTGTCTCTCAACTAGCTAAAGAATACAAAGTTGAAACTCCGATCACGGACCAAGTTTCGGCTGTTGTGAACGGTAGTATTTCCGCATCAGATGCATACGAGCTTCTAATGCTTCGTGATCAAGGATCTGAAACCTGAGTTAATCACATGCTGCTCATCAAAACCCTAATTAAGANAAAANTTCATGGCTGAAATTGGAAGTATTGGAGTTGGGCCTGTCCATACCGTGTCATCTAATGGAGGGATAGAACCACTAGGTTCTGGGCCCCTAGTTCATTGGGGGGTTCGAGCAGATGACAGGTGGCATATAGCTAGAGATGAGCGGGCAGTTCGGCAGNTTGTTGCTGAAGATGGAGTTTCAATTGAAACTCGGCTTCGAATACCTGGCGGCGATATCGTCCATCGAGCAAGTTCTACTCCATATAAAAATACTTCTCTAGTGATTGTTGAAATAGAGAATGAAACACCTCTGCCAGTTGCTATAGCTTTTTTTACTGCTGGTTCTGGGATTTGGAGATGTGAAGGAAATACGTTATTCCGAAATAACGTTTCAGTGATTTCAGCTTCTAAACCTGTAAGCCATTGCCAGGTAGCCGCGACTGAGGGTGAGTTATTGGGCGTTCTAAGACTGGAAGAAAGTCAGAATGATGCAGAAAGGTCTCAGCCTGTAAAAGGTAGCCACGTAGCGATCGTCTTTCCTCTNCCTCATACTTCTAGCTTGCGTTTAGTATTTTGGGTTGAAAATAAGCTTCATTCGCTCCCAAATCCGGATGATCTCCCAAATTTAGAAGGAATTGCCAATGGTTGGAATGCGCATCTTGATTACGGGTCATCTGTAGAACTCGAAAACGAGGGAGTGCAGAAGGNCCTATTCACAGCGAGGAGGCATCTACTTGTCGGGTGCGAACAGCCTCTTACTTCGAACTATTGGTTGAAAGGCGTTCCGGCTTATGCTTCGGCTCTTGCCATTTCATCTATGTGTTTGTGGGGTCATATTGAAGCAGCAAAACATCTCCTGACCAAGTCAATAGATCAATATCANGTATCTTCATTTCAACGTCCTGAAATGGAGTACCTCTCGTACTTGCTATGGGCTTGTGATGAATTTACTTTGCATCACATGGACGATGAAGTTAGTGTCCCCATCCTTAATTGGGCGATTGATCAGATCGGAAATTTCGTTGCCGCGGTTCCCCGAAGCCGGATTCGCAGGCGTATAGGCCATTCGTACCTCCGCCTAGGCCTTGAATCATCAGTAAGTCTCCTAAAGCGATCCGGTCACTTTGAAGAAGCCCATCAGTTGGAGAACACTCTTCCAAAGATCTATAAAAATAATTCGATATCACTCCAATCTGGGTCTCTTCCAAATGCGCTTCTTGATGAAGATCAAANCCCAACGCCNATAGCTAAATNCCTTAATCATTACCTAAGCGACACAGAGGAGTCTGGTTCCCTAAGCGAAATAATCGGAAGGGCAGAACCAACTGGAGGATTTTCTTCTAGTGAGCGCCTGCAAGACCCGTTTGCCTCTGCTCTATTTCTTCTCATGTTTCGCCGATCTCTGGTAAGTCAACCCGATTCCTCTACCGTTGCATTGTTTCCGNGCTACACCGCNAAGTGGTTTAACGTGTCAGTTGAGGTAAGTAATATGCCTANCACAAATGGAGAAGTGGGTTATGCAGTTCGCTGGCACGGGGATAGGCCGGCGCTACTTTGGGAAGGAAAAGTTAATTCACAAATAACTTTTACTTCTCCGGGGTTTGATCCAACCTGGGGAAGTAATGAACTTCGAGGAGAAGCACTACTTCCTCAACAAAAGCCAGATGAAATTGCAATCCCTCTTATCTCGTCACCTATCCAAAAGCCGTCAATAACTCCAAGCAAACCAGAAAAAGGAAATAACTTCTCTTAATTCAATCTCACTTGTACCTAATTGAAGTAACTTTCGGGAATGGGTACTCACAAAGTGCGAAAGTCCTTACAATCCGCACCCCCTAACTTAAAGTATGAAAAGTATCTTTGGGAAGAGGGTGTTCGTTATGTAGCTGGAATAGACGAAGTAGGGAAAGGAGCCTGGGCGGGCCCATTAACTATCGTCGCGGCNATTGTTCCTCAGGAGAAAAGAATCTATAAAGTTCGAGATTCAAAACTCCTTAAAGAGCCAGAACGAGAATCTCTTTTCTCTAAAATTAGNAAGTGGTGCGTAACATGGGCCGTTGGACATGCATCAAACGACGAATGTGATGAATTAGGTATGTCTGAGTCTCAGAAACTTGCCGCCAGACGAGCAATCGAAGGATTATCTATAGTTCCCGAACATTATCTCATAGATGGTAAATGGGATTTTGTAGGGCACGCTGTTGGAGCAACTAACGTAACAAAAATAATCAAAGGTGATACAAAGTGTCTTTCAATAGCTTCCGCTTCGATTCTCGCAAAAGTTGTTCGAGACCGAATGATGCGAAACTTCGACAAACAATATCCAGATTATTATTTTGCTAGTAATAAAGGGTACCCGTCCCCACAACACATAGAAGCCTTACANCAATGGGGGCCAACTAGCATCCATAGAAAATCATGGGCATTTATGGACGAACTCAAATCACACGGAGTTCCAAGGATCGTTCGACCTAAACCTCAAGGAACGCTATTTCCTTAAATTCTCAAATTTAATATTTTCTCACACAATTTGTGTATATCTCGCAACTTTGCGCTTTTGGGCAGTACGATCATGTTCTTATGGGACAACCTGTGACTGTGATACAAAAATCTTCTTCAAAGCCTGGCGTTCAGCGCTATGAAATAAACCGGAGCATTACCGGAATGGACCATGAGCGATATGAATCATCAAATGANATCCTAGGCGAACGACCTCCAGACAAATTGGCAAAAGCTATCTTCGAACTTGGAGGCGTAGATAAAATTACAATGAATAGTAACGTCATAACNATTGACTCGGGAAAGGGTGGAGTAGACCCTAACCAAGTAATGGCAATTATCGTAGATATGTTTACCTATTACCTGCCGGGNGTGGAAGTACCCAGCTTCGAAAATAATAGCGATTAGAGCTCCTGGCTGTTGATTAACTTCCTGCCACGTCGCTACACTTCAAATAAATTCAAGGGGACAATATGTCAATCGCACGAATAACAGAAGTTATTTCTTCTTCGCCCATAAGTTTTGATGANGCAACGAAACGCNGTGTGGANCGAGCAGCTAGCACCCTTGATAATGTCAAAGGAGCTTGGGTCCAAGACCAAAAGGTAGTTGTTGAGAACGGAACTATAACTGAATATAGGGTCACGCTGAAAATAACCTTTGTCCTAAACGACTGACGTCATTCNGGTAANTCGCCAGACATATAGAATTGTCACCCTCATTACTNNGAAGGTGAATCTTAGTTATTTCAAGCTACTTTTAGTTCCAGAATGGTTTGCTTCTTGAACTGTTTGGGAACCCATATCCACAAAACGATGGTTCCTATCNGCAATTGTTTCTCCAGCTGCATCTACAACCAAAACAGCACCAGTGGTAAAACTCGCCTCATCCGAGGCAAGGTACAATACTGCGTTTGCGATATCTTCAGGCCTCCCAGCACGCCTTAGAGGGTTATGGGCNCCAATAATTGTTGAAGCTTTTTCAAGATTCTCATGATCTCCGGTCACAAGCCTCGCTGTNAAGCCAGAGATTGTTCCCCCAGGGGCAATCACGTTCACACGAATTCCATGTGGGCCTAATTCAGTCGCAACAGACTGTGAAAGTCCTACAACTCCATGTTTAGCTGCTGTATATACATGCGGGCCAAGCCCGGCTCGCACTCCGGCTGTCGAAGCAGTGTTAATAATNGANCCAGAACCTTGTTGAATCATCACTTTTGCNGCATGTTTGATCCCATAAAAAACACTGTTCAGAAGTACGTCTATGGTTCTAAGCCACCCGTCACCGTCTATCTCGCTAATCGGCCCGACTGAACCTAGGATCCCAGCGTTATTGAACATAATGTCAAGGCTTCCAAANTTAGATACAGCGAACTTAACCGCTTCNTCCACTTGGATTTCCTCCGCTACATCCACAGTAAAAGCGGCAGCGCTCTCACCCAGTTCATCAGCAAGTTCCTCTGCCAAGTCATTTTGAATATCTGCTATTACGCACTTAGCTCCTTCTGCAATGAAGCGACGGACAGTGCCTTCCCCGATTCCGCTTGCTCCTCCTGTTATAACAGCTACTTTATTTTCTAATCTGCCNCTCACACTTTCTCCCTCTGTTAAAGACTNCAAAACGATAGTTCTCTATCTCTATAGTCAGGACACGATCTTAGTCCTGAGACATAAATGAAGAAAAACTAGCNTTTNNTAGTTGAAATAAAACCCCAGNCAGAAATGAAGATCGCNTCANGAAAAACTTCAAATGAAATGCAGATAACTATTAGAATTAAGGTAGGACTTCGGGAGCAAGAGCGGCTATCTTGACAGGGTGTCAAAAGAACTTCGCTTNCTAACAATTCACGCTCATCCGGATGATGAATCATCGAAAGGTGCAGGAACTGTAGCGCTTTATGCTGACTTAGGAGTTGGGACGACCCTAGTTTGCTGCACTGGGGGTGAAGAAGGGGATATCTTGAACCCNGCTATGGACCGTCCNGAGGTTCGATCGAACATCGCTTCAATACGTAAAGAAGAATTGGATAAGGCCGCAAAGATNATTGGATATGACACTGTTCACTATCTGGGCTTCAGAGATTCTGGAATGGAAGACTCTGAAGCGAATGAGCACCCNGACTGTTTNGCTATGGCCCCCTTAGANGNAGCAGTCGAACGTTTNGTAAGGATAATCAGAGCTGAACGGCCTCATGTCATCGTTACATATCCCGATGATCAACAAGGCTATCGNCACCCNGATCACCTAAAAGTTTTCGATATAAGTATNCCGGCTTGGGAAGCAGCTGGTGACCCCAGCCTATTTCCGGAAGCAGGGGATCCATGGCAGCCTTTAAAACTTTACTACACGACTTGGAGTCGGAAGAGAATCGAAGCTTTGCATAAAGTTTTTCTCGATTTAGGTCTTGAATCGCCTTTCAATGAGGATTGGTTTAAACGACCTTCTCAGGATCACAGAATTACAACAAAGATTGATGTATCAAAGTATGGGCNAATACGGAATGATGCCCTCCTAGCCCACGCAACNCAGGTTGACCCCGAATCAACATTTTGGTTCGGACTTCCCTCAGGCGCGGCAGCTGAAGCTTACCCTTGGGATGACTACATACTTGCATTTAGTCGTGTAGGNGAAATNGCCGAAGAGAGCGATCTGTTTGCGAATATTAGGGAATCTGAGGAAAGTGAAAGCAATGGCTGACTTTCTATCTGATCAATGGGTTGAGGAACTAAAGAACCTTGGAAGTAAATTGCCAAAAGTTCAGGGGGCATCAATCTCATGCCAGTACGAAATTTCAGGAACTCCNGAGGGAAAAATACGGTATTACATAGTTTGGAAAGAAGGGAGCGTGTCNGAGGCTTCAAAAGGNAAACTAGACAACCCTGAATGCAGGTTTACTGCGAAGTATGACGATATCAGAGAAATCTTTTTTGGAAGGATTAGCACCGAAGAGGCATTTATGCGAGGTGACCTTAAGGTCGAAGGAGATTATAAAAAGTTTCTAGTTGATTTGCACGACTGGAGACATTCCCCNAANTACAGGAANTTGTGGGAGGATCTAGAGCCCAGCTAGTTGTTTANGCAACCACTAAGCGGCGGTATTGTTATCCCATAGAAAAGGCCGAGTTTGGTCAAGCGCCTTCCGACAAGCAGCTATTCCACGCTTTGCCCGTTCTTTGTCTAGATCAGTTAATTCCCAATTTTTAGGTTGTGAATATACGAGATGCAGTTGTTGATTCATACCTCAATTATGTTTGAAGGGTATGACATTTAGGCGATAGCGCCTCCTCTGGTAGTAAAATCTAATCCANCTAGCACTCGTCAGGGCCACACCCTAACTAGTACGATAAAGCAACAATAGATGGGAGAAGATAATGTCAATCAGTAAAGTTGGGGTTGTAGGCGGCGGAACGATGGGNTCAGGAATAGCAGAAGTTTCAGCCAAATCAGGCTGTGACACAATCGTGGTTGAGGTTGATGCTTCTTTAGCTGAACAAGCTCAGCAAAAACTAGAGCAAAGTACTGAAAAAGCCGTTGCAAGAGAAAAAATGACTGAAGAAGATAGGGGCAATCTTCTTTCGAAACTCTCGTTTACCACCGAATATTCTGAGTTAGCTGACAGGGANCTTGTTATTGAGGCTGTCATAGAGTCACCAGAAATAAAGGCAAAAGTATTCTCTACTCTTGATGAGATCGTTCAGCCCGATGGAATTTTAGCTTCAAACACTTCATCAATATCCATAGGGGAGATCGCAACAGCAACTTCAAGGGGTGAGAAAGTCCTAGGAATGCATTTTTTCAACCCAGCTACTGTTCAGCCACTAGTTGAATTAATCACTTCAGAGGTGACTTCTGAAAATACTTTGAAGATTGTGGAGAGCTTCACAAGGGACATATTGGGAAAGCATCCTATTACAACTATAGATCGCGCTGGCTTTGTTGTTAACCGGTTATTAGTTCCNTATCTGCTTCAAGCCATGCACATGTATGATCGTGGCCAAGCATCTAAGGAAGATATAGATGCGGGTATGAAGTTTGGTTGTGCCCACCCGCAAGGACCTCTTGAACTCTCAGACCTCATTGGGTTAGACACTCTTCTTCTCGTAGCTGAAGTGCTATATGAAGAGTTCAAAGAACCAACTTACTCTCCGCCACCTATCCTTCGTAGATTGGTAACTGCTGGGCATTTAGGAAGAAAAACAGGACAGGGATTCTACGTTTATGGGTAAATTGGATTCAGGCAATTACGCAATGACGATTCCACTGCCGACCTCGCTGANCNANCAAGGCCCCAGCTTACGTGAGTTGGTTGATTTAGGTTACAAAGAAGTTTGGTCTTCGGAAGCAAATGGGGCTGATGCTTTCTTACCGTTGGCCCTTGCCGCGGTCCATGCTCCTGAACTTAGGCTGGGTACTGCAATTGTTCCAGCCTTNACTCGAGGCCCCGCCCTTTTAGCTCAGTCGGTAGCAACCATGGCTTCGATAGCCCCTGGTCGATTCGCATTTGGAGTTGGTTCTTCNTCAAATGTAATCGTCGAGCATTGGAATGGNATTCCATTTACTGATCCATACAAAAAAACNCGTGATGTAGTTCGTTTCCTCAAACAGGCCCTNACTGGCGAAAAAGTCTCTGNGGATTATGAGACTTTCAAGATAAAAGGATTCCGCCTAGGGATGGAACCTCCTAAGGAGAATGTTCCTATCCTCATAGCAGCTCTTCGTGAGGGGATGCTTCGGCTAGCTGGGCGTGAAGGAGATGGAGCGATTATCAACTGGCTTTCTGCTGAAGATGTAAAGACAGTTTCCGAAATTGTTCATAGCCAAGGTGACGGGAAAGAAATTGTTGCACGAATTTTTGTATGTCCAAATCCAGATACTGAGACAGTTCGAAGAGAAGCAAAACGCGCTATNGCCGCATACCTCAATGTNCCTGTGTACAGGGCTTTCCATGAATGGTTGGGAAGAACNGAGCAACTTCAAGAGCATTGGGATCTCTGGGATCAGGGTGAGCGAGCAAACTCGCTCGAAGCGATGCCAGATAGCATCGTAGACGAGCTCATAGTCCATGGAACCCCTGACGAATGCAGAAGTCACATTGATCGATACTTGAAGAATGGTGTCAACACAGCGGCCTTNATGGTAATGCCATTTGGGGGTATAGATCTTTCTCANGCGATTCGTGACTTAGCTCCAAGATAGAGTTATAAATAATGTGNATAGGAAGCCCAAAAGGTGGNATACTAAAGANGTAGGAAAAATTATCCTGGCGGAGAAACATGACTGATACAAATGAACGAATAAATGAAGCGTTTAATATGATCGACACCGAACTTTCGAGNTTGCAAAGTCGCGAAGTCGTTTCAGCTATAGAAGCTAGTGACCTACTGTTAGACCTTCGTCTGCTAATTATGCAGATAGAACCTGTTGAAGATCCNGTCTCAATATCAAGCTAGGGCTATTCAACTTCTCTGCGCTGTTTTATTGAGGAACTACAANCTTTGAATTGACCGAACTAGTTTTGAAAAGAACCAGCCAANCAAAGCACCTGCGATTACATCTGACGCATGATGTGCTCTTACGTGTAGCCGGCTAGTTGCTACTACTGCTGCGATTATTTTAAAGAGAGGCGCAGCAGAGCTGCTTTCCGAAAGCAGCGATGCCGCTAGAACAGCTGAACTCGCATGACCGCTAGGGAAACTAGATGTGGCGGGCTGCCGGAGCTTATGGGGGTGACTGCTTGAGCCCATCTCTGGTCGGCTTCTTCGGAAAAGGCGTTTTATTCCCTGATTGACGATTATGGACTCTATCCCAATTAAAACAGCAAGCCGAACTACTGAGCGCTTTCGGTTAGGGTTCAAGATTTTTTGAGTGAGATTCAGAATATGCCAGATAACACTAAAATCGCCTACGGAAGAAGCTATATAGAAAAGTCGATTTAGACTTTCAGAAGATCTCAGCAGTTCCCATCCGGTATCTACTGCAGAATCAAAGTCATCGACTTTCTGCGGGAGGTTTAATAGAATTGGATCATCCATCAATCTGTTCCAATCGGTATTTGAGGTATTTCTTTAGGGGCAGTCGATTTGGTCAAGCTTTGTTGGTATGCCCCGTCTAGATTGAACATATTTGAACTCCATCTGTTAGGGGTTAATGCTAGAGCCCGCGGGTAATCTTCAAACATCCATCGTGCGAAATTTCGTCGGGTCCAGTCATTGTAATCGGCAAGTTTAAGAGCTAATTCAGTAGTTTCTGACTTTTTTAGAAGCTTTTGTAGTCGCCCAGCGAACTGGTGGTCATGTCCTAGTTCAGTTGAGATAGCTTTCTTGTAAATTGCCTCGGCTTTTTGAGGTTTGAAGGGGCCAGATTTTATAATAGCGAGTGCCGATGACCTGCCTGTTCTTAAGGCTTGTGCAATACCCTCTCCTGTCATTGGGTCGGCTGCTCCAATTGCATCGCCAACGAAATGGATTCTTCCTTTAGAAGGAAGAAGTTCCATTAACCGAGAGGGGATAGGCCATGCCTTTCGGTTTCCCTCTGGGATGGCATTGTGTCCGATTACATCACGGATATGTGGACGCTCTAACAAGTTATTCCAAAGTTTTCCTAGGTCACCTATTTCGTAATGTGATCCCCGTAGGACGCCGAATCCGATGTTTGCCCTCTGTCCGGGCAAAGGGAAAAGCCACATATATCCAGGAAGTAAATCAGGCTCAAACCAGACCCTAAGGTGTTGTGCTTCTGGTCCAGTCTGAGAGAAGTACTGACGAAAAGCATGCCAGTCTCCTCTGTAGTTGTTTATTCCTACACCAAGATTTTTACGGACTGCAGACCACATTCCATCAGCAGCAATAACGTAGCGGGCTAGAATTTTTCTGTCATTTGAAGTCGTTACCTCTACGTGTTGGTCTAACTCTCTAAGGCTTTCAAACCGGACTGGAGTTTGGATAGATGCTCCCGCATCGCGGGCTAAGTCAAGTAATCGCTCGTCTAGTTCTATCCTTGGAACGATTGCGGCATATTGTCCTCTCCCGNGAGGAAGTGGGAGTTCAATAGTGTTCCCGTTGGGAGANTGAATTACTACGTTCATAATCTCGTTCCAATTTTCAACGGTGGAAGGTTTAAGACCCATACTTTCAAGTATGCGAAGCGCATCTGTAGTTAGCCCATCTCCACAACATTTATCGCGAGGGAAGTTTGCCTTATCGATTATTGTTACGTTGCGTCCTGATCTTACAAGCTCGATTGCTGCNGCGCATCCTGCAGGACCCCCGCCAATAACTAGAATCTCCGTCTCGAGAAATTTATTCACACTTTTATCGTATCCTTATAAACCCAAGAATAAGAATTTGAAGNCTCCTATGGTTCAGGTGTTGGCGTCGGTTCCGGTTCAGGTGTTGGCGTCGGTTCCGGTTCAGGTGTTGGCGTCGGCTCCGGTTCAGGTGTTGGCGTCGGCTCCGGTTCAGGGTCGGGCGCTGGAGATATCTGGATTGACGGCTCAGAGTCTTCGCTGTCACCTTCTGAGTTTGTAGCTATAACTATGACCGTNTAGGGGACGCCATTATCCAAGTCACTTATTACGCACGTCAATTCAACNGTCGTGCACGTATTTCCGCCCGGGCTTGCGGTAGCCGTGTANGAAGTTATAGGAAAATACTCAGTNATATCAAAGTTTCCNTCTGGNTCTGGAATATCCCAAGAGACAGCTATCTGTGANTCTCCTGCTTGTACCCCTATATTTCTTGGTGGATCTGGAGGTCTTGGGTACGTTGGTTCTCCATTACACCCGATCCCATTTTCAGGTTGGTATTTCGCTGAAAAAGTATCTAATTCTTCCGACCCATCGGGAAGTAGTCTTTGTCTAGTCGTTTGGATGATTTCGCATTGATCAGACATCGATGAACGTTGGGCTGCTACTTCAGTTTCAGCGTATTTTGTTGAGTAGAGACTCACAGTTAAAGATGTCGAGGTCCATGTTGGCCAAACGAGAATTGGGAATGGGGAGATGTTTCTGACTTCTAAATTAGGGCTGGGCCATGAGATAGTTGATTCAATACCTTTTCGCCCTTCGAAGTCTGCGTATCTAGAGAACCANATTGTATGGGGAAAGTACTGGACAATGTCGAGCCCCCCATAGAATGCTGCTTGGAAGAATGTCGTAGCGAACTGAGAAATTCCTCCTCCGACATCTTCCGTTAATTCTCCATTGACAATTACTCCTGCTTCCACAAACCCTTTATCTCTTGTTCGTTTCCCAATAGCCTCGTTAAGGGAAAGAGAGTCGCCAGGTCCAATAATTGTTCCTTGAATAAGCTCCGCAAATCTTTGTATATTTGTGACTCGGCTTTGGCAGCATGGATGCGGTGTGGTTGCTTCGGATATTAACTCCGATACGCCGTACGCTGTCAATAATTCGTCAGTTCCATCCGTAATGTCGATAAGTTGGAGATTCACTGAATTAGCGCCGTTTANTATTGACTNGTAGATCAAGTCAACNGAGCCTTCAGCGCAGCAAGCTTTTGCAGAGAGATTAACGATTCTAAGTTCTCCATCATTTACGATAATTTCAGGTAGTTCGTCTTTATCTGCGACAACACCGCCTAGTTGGTCTCCAATAGCTCCTCTCACTAAAGGGTTGTTTAGCACCCAAGTTGGTTGTCCGTCTTCAATTGAAAAGATAAGCCAGTTTCTAACTTCTTCAGGAGAAAAGCTGTGGGTCCTCTCACCAACAAAAATTGTTAATCCAGATTTCGTTAGGTCATTGATGTTTTGGGCAAATCTTGCTGCTTCGGAATCGCTTACTGCTGGAAGTATCTCTGTGAAGTCTGCGTTCACGACTATCGGGCTAGCTCCAGTTGCAGCCGCGAGAAAGATAGAATTTCTGATCGCCTCCTCGTTAAAGACTTGTGCCGGGACTCCGTTTGTGTATCCGACTTGACCATTTTCTACTTTCCAGACGGGTTCGATAGCTTCGGAAGAACTGTTGGATAAATTGTCGGGAAGTTTAAAGGTCTTATCCTTTGTTAGCTGGACAGCGATCGGAGAAGATCGCGTAGCGAAAAGATTCTTTACCCAGTGGAAAGGTTCGGTAATAAGTGGGACATCATCTAGTTCGAGTATCTTATTAAAAGTTTCTTCAATATGTACTGTGATACCGACTTCGCCAGTTGTTGTCTGTATATCCCCTAAGTTCGATTTAATGATTACTGGAGTTGATGCATAGTTCGTAGCTATCGAGAGCAGCACATTGGAAAGTTCAGATGGTTGCAAGCCGCCAATATCTTGACCTATTACGGCGATACCTCGCCCAACCTCGTTCTTGTTAATCGCTCGGTCGATACTCCAGATTGCAATCCAGAGAGTTAGGATCGATATTAACGCAGTTGCAATTAACGTAAATCTAGAGATTGTGCCCGGTTCAGGCGTCGAAGGTTTCTTTGCCCGCTTCGGGCGGTAGGTTTGCGAAGAATTAGACGATGAATCGATCTCCTCAGAATAATGGAGAACAGATCGTTCGCTATGTCACGGTATGTGTTTTCTTCTTGAATGAACTTCTTCGTCTAGAACAAACGAAGTATATCTGACTCTATTCCCTGCAATTGCTCGTAATCAATCTCAACCCAACCTATTTCTCGATCCTTCGCCAATGTCTTTGCCTGCTGAGTTATCTCTTGTGCGACGAATATGCCTCTAACTGGTCTCAGCTTCGGATCACGATTCAAGTAGTCGAGATACCGTGTAAGCTGTTCGACTCCGTCGATACCCCCTCGCCTTTTAATCTCGATAGCGACAGCTTTGTCATCACTGTCGCGACAGAGCATATCAACGGGGCCGATATCAGTTGGAAATTCTCTCCGAGTTAGAGATAGGCCTTCTTCAATCTCTTCAGGATTTTCGGCGAGAAGGAGNTGTAAGTGCGCTTCNACACCATCTTTTTGCAAACCCGGATCCTCTCCCAGATCAAAGCTGGTATCAGATAAAATTTCTTCGATGCTTATAGTTAGGCGCTCACCTTTAGGGTTTGAGATAACCCATGAGTTCTCAACCTCTTCGATTCTATTGGGGGCGTTCATCCACATAAGCGGTTTATATGCGCCCCGAGTGTCCGCATGAACGGCGACGCATCCATCTGCCTTTGTCATGATGAGTCTTTTAGCACTTGGTAAAGTTGCTTTCAGTCTTCCCTTGTAATTGACTGAGCATGTAGCTATAACTATACGCATCCTCAGGACTCTACACCTGAAAATTCATCTGAGTAGTGTTAGGACGGGATCTGCTAGTTCTTTTCTACAAATAAGGAGATCTGGGACGTGGAGATCTTTTTGGTTATACCGCAAAGGAGTTCCATCGAGCCTAGAGGCATGGATTCCTGATGCTAGTGCTACAGCGACGGGTGCGCAGCTATCCCATTCATATTGGCCTCCAGAATGAACATAGATATCTGCATCTCCATTGACCACTGCCATAGATTTCGCTCCAGCAGATCCCATGCGAAATAGATCACCGTTTAACTCCTCTGAAAGGAACTCTGCAACAGGGACGGATCTTGTCCGACTATAGATAATTCTGATTGTGTCAGAGGCTAAAGGGGTATGGGGAGGTCTGAAGGTACTGTATGTCATTCCAAAGCTTGGAAGTGCAACTGCGCCTACTTCAGGAATGCCATTGTTAGAAAGTGCCACATGGACAGCCCAATCAGACCTTCCTTCAATGCAATACTCCCGAGTCCCATCTAGAGGGTCGATAATCCATACCCGCTCTTTGCTGGTCCTGTTCTGGTCCTCACTGCCTTCTTCCGAAAGGATCATATCGTTGGGAAACTGATCTGATATTAATTTAACGAGAAGGTCATGTGACTGGATATCACCGTATGCCCCTAGATCAAGGTTGGAAGAACTCAAATTATGACTACCGGCACGTATTTCTAGTAGTAATTTTCCTGCTTCGGTCGCAGCGTAGCTTGCAAATTCATGATCCAGTTCCGATGTCTTTGCCATTAGCTATCGCGGCGTTTCCTTAATTCTTTTGAATGTTGTTCTAGGCGTTTTCTTTGGTCTTTTGAAAGGCTTTCAACTCCCTCTTCAGATACTTGATCCAAGATTTTGTCAATTTCTCTTTCCGTATGCCGATCGCGGAATTCGGTAACTGCCCGTAGGTGGTTCTTTCTGAGTCGTCTTTGACGTTTAGGTCGCTTCCGTGATTCTCTTCTAGTATTTCCGCTAATTGGTAATGCCGGAATCCAATGCAGATCAGATGCATATCCCAGTGAACGCATTCCGACAAGAGCTGTGATGGCTATGATAAGTAATGTTAGAGCATGCAGTCCCGATCGCATTTGAAGAGCGTCAAGGAACTGGAGGCCAACAATGACAGTTACGATTCCCCAGGCAGGAATGCCCGGCCAAAATCGCGCAAAGGGAAATTGAGCGGCGAAGGCGATCAGAACGCCAAGTTCGACAAATCGCAATCCGTAAATAAAAGTTGGTGAAGAATTTGAGATACTCACAAGTGTGACCACCACAGCAGGGATAACTGTGAAAGCTAAGAGTAGATAGAGAAAAGTCCTTCTTCCCATTAGATTCTCTAATTGGTTACCAAGCATATAGAGAATGAAAAACAAGAAAATAGTCCAGAAACTAGCTTGATTGACTAGTGGCCAGGTGATCAGTCTCCAGATTTGACCGTCTTGGACCTTTTGTGGATCGAGCAGTAATTTTAAGCTTATTTCATGACTTCTTCCCTCAATAGCCCACATAAAGACAGAAATGATGCCTAAGCCGATTAGGCCTACTGTCGTTGTGACGTCTATTTGCCCTATTCGAAACCACGGGTCGTTTCCTCGGGACCATGGGCTGGTGTAGGAGTATCTTCCTGGCATATTAAATAACTTACTCGTTCTATTCTCTGTTTTGATTATCGGTCTATCGTTTCATGCCTGCACGTGTTATTGCTACTTGCTGTGCAAGATTTTCTAAGGAGTTATCTAAAGGGGTAAGAGTTGGCGTCTTTCCTGTTTTATGTTCAATCGCCCACGAAAGGAGTTTGTCCGCGAGCCAGGGATTTTTTGGCAAGATAGGTCCGTGCATGTATGTGCCAATTACTCTTCGTTGAACCGCTCCTTCGGTTCTATCTTCGCCGTTATTTCCATGGCCCTTAAGTACTGCACCAAGTGGAGTAGCATCAGAGCCTAAAAACGTTCTTCCCACATGATTTTCGTAACCAACAACTTTGCAGCTATCTCCGTTGAGTTCTGCATTTAGGACAAGGTCTCCGATGAGCCGACTTTTTCCTGCAGAAGTATCCAAATCAAGGATTCCTACGCCGGGGATTCTTCGTCCTTCGGAGTCTGTGTACCCTACGCCAGCAAGTTGGATGCCTCCACATACCCATAGAAAAACCATACCGTCTTTAGCAGCAGAGTGTAATGCAGCAGATTTTTCTTGAAGGTCGTAGGCGACGATCATTTGATCTCTGTCTTGGCCGCCTCCTAAGTAGCAGAGATCGAAGCTGGTGGGAGTGAACTCATCTCCAATGCTTATTGAAGTTAGTGTGGATGAGTAGCCTCGCCATTCAAGCCGCTTCTGTAAAACAGCGATATTTCCACGGTCGCCGTAGATGTTCATTTCCTTTGGGTAGAGGTGGCAGATTCGTATTTCTGTCATTTTTCCTCCCAAAAAGAGTGGGTCGCTCCTATTTTGTTAAGTCCTGATCGTAAATCAAGCATTGACGTATACGTCGGTAAGACGATAGCTCTTCCGCCTATGTTGATAGAACTTTTTAAGTGGTTTAGAAGCTCTTGTATTGATGGGGCTACATGCATGCTTGTGGCTGGGAATCCTGCATAGTGAAAGCGAAGGGCAAGGTCGTAAGCTCGATCTCCGCTGATGGTCAGAGATGCAATACGGTCAATGATCATTTCATAATCGACGTCCCAGATCCAACTAACATCTTTCCCATCAGCAGTCCTGTCATTCAGGAGGATAGCAAGATGAATATTTTCTTCTTCTAGGAGAAGAGTTTTAAGGTTTTGGTTTGCTCCGGCGGGGTTTTTTGCAAGCATTATCATCAGTTCGACTCCATCGAAATTGATGATTTCGTTTCTCCCGAAGGCGGCTGAAACTGTCCAGAGGCCCCTTTGAATCTTTGTTGCTGAGATGCCGATCGTAGAGCAGGTACTATATGCGGCCAGGGCATTATAGACGTTATGTATCCCCGCAAGGGGTAGGCGAATTTCTAGTGAGTCGGTTTTGGATGCTGCGATGAACTCAGATCCGTCAAGCCCCTTTAGGTTAATCTTGTCGCCTGTGAACGAAGGGTGTGGTCTATGAAATCCGCAATTCTGGCATTCCCAGTGGCCAAGGTGTCCTATAGTCACTTGTTGGAAATTAAGAGGACTGTCGCATTTCTGGCAATGGAGTGAATCAGCTGCATGGGAAATGGTTTCGCTTCCATAGTCGGTCAGCTCTAGTCCGAAGAATTGAACGTTTTGATGAAGAGATCCAAGGTAGGCGAGGGCGGGGTCGTCNGCATTGATGATGAGTTTCGTGGTTTCCGGAAGAGATTCGATCATCTCCTTCCATTTTTGGATAGTTGTTTCTAGTTCCCCGTATCGGTCAAGCTGATCGCGGAAAAGATTCATTAAGACAAGGACGGTGGGTTCTAGTTGCGGAATAAGTTCAGGTAGCGCCGCCTCATCGACTTCGAAAATTCCGTACTTCTCATCTGGTTTTCTTTGGAGTAAAGCAGTAGCGATTCCGCTNGGAAGATTGGCTCCAGAGGTATTGGCAACAAATGGAATTCCAGACTCGTGAGTAGCATGGCTTACCATTCTGGCTGTAGTTGTTTTTCCGTTCGTTGCTGAAATGACTATAATTTCTTCAAATTCTTGTGCNATTTCATGAAGGGTGTGAGGTCGTAACTTCAGGAGAATCATTCCTGGTAGGGTAGTTCCTCCTCCGCGACCGAGAGCACGGGAAAACCATCCTGCTGCTTTAGCTAGCGAAAGTGCAATATGGCTCATGTAGCTATGTTAGATGCCAATTTGCGGTGATTGAAGACAGTAGNAGATGTGTGAAGCTAGGAGATTGCTAGCAGCCTGAATTGTCAAGCGATCCGTCGGCCCAAATAGTTCCGCATTTCTCTGTTCGCCTATCGATTAGGCCCTCCACAGATGCCCCAGTCAGGTTCGCTGAGCTAAGGTTCGTTCCTATCATTACCGCAGTATTTAGGTCGNCTTGTGTNAGATCAGCGTGTGTGAGGTTTGTTTCAAAGAAAACTGTTGCTGGGGCTCGGACTTGAGTCAAGGTTGCGGCTGATAGGTTGGTATGAGCAAGGGATGCGCCACTAAGGTCAGCTCCAGTCAATTTTGCACCGACGAGAAGAGCTCCATCAAGAATTGTTCCACTAAGGTTAGCTCCTCTNAGATTTATTCCGGGAGCTACTATGGCTGACAAGTCTTGGCCAGAAAGATCAGCCCCGCTGCAATCAGCGTTAACTTCGANAACACAATCTCCTCCGCTCGGAGTTTCATTACTTTGGCTTTCCTNGGTGCNAGCACTATCACCGGTAGCGTTTTCAGAAGAACTCTCAGCATTTGGTCCTTTGTCTTCCCCACCTCCACCACCACAGGCACCAACAAATAGCAAGCACGATGCAGTGGCAATCGCAAAGATCCTGAAAGGAGAGAACTTCCTATTAGGACTGGTCATTATGGGTCTAGTAGGAGAATTCATAGATTTCCCCATCAATTTCGACGGTAACGCCGGTTGCCCCAGCAACTGCCGTTGCGCTCACCCCGTCATAATCTACGGTGAAGGTCATTCCATCTTCCGAGATCGTTGCGGATCCGGCTCCAGAAGTGTTAATAATCGTTTCACCAAGTTCGTAGAAGATATCATTCACACCGGTTACTCCGGTAGCAGGATCGTACTTGAAGGTTTCCCCATCTACTTCCATTGTCAGAGAGCCATCGTCATCAATATCTAGCTTCCTGAAGGTATTGTCTTGTACCGTCCATGAGCTTAGGGTGTTTGTTTCTTTGTCCCATTCAACATTCCCGACAGCATTTCCAGAAATACTGTCAGCCTCCCAATCGATGCTAAGAGTACTATCGGTTTCCGTTATGGCGGTATCACTGTTGAGTGGCTTTCCGGATGGATCTAGTTCAAGGACGGTACCGTCCTCAAGAGTTATGCGATATCCTCCATTTTCGGTTCGCTCACTAATTTGCTTGTTCCCTTCAGCATCTATGAACGATGAAGTATTTGCGAGAGGGTTGAACTCTATGGTTTCTCCATTCGAGTTGGTAAGGACTTCGTTTCCATCTTGGTCAACTCGGAGAACTTCGATTGATCCAGATGGGTCAGCGAAGGTGGTTTGCTGGGTTTCTGCATCGTATCGAATCGATGACCCGTCACTTCCCGTGGTGACGTACGACCCATCAGAAGAAATCACAGTATTTTCCACGTAGCCATCAGGATATGTAACTCTAATACTGGACCCGTCTGGGGAGGTTGTTGAGGTCCATCCGTCGGAAGATATTTCTGTTCGGCGACCTTCTTCGTCGTACGTGACGATAGTGGTTATTCCATATGGATCTGTGAACGTTTCCGATCCGTCTTCCCGTACTATGCTGCTCGAACCGTCAGCATAAGTCATAACGAGGTCACCGTCAGGGTTGTACACTCCTGAATCTCGGGTTCCGTCAGGGTAGATCACTGAGAATGACCCGTCAGGGGCTTCTCTTATGACAGTTCCGTCGCTTGACGTTTCAGTTCTGACTCCGGTCTCTGGATCAACAATGATCTCAACACTAAATCCTGATGGATCTGTATAGCTTGCTCTTCCATTTTCATACTCGGTATAGGTACTTCCGTCATCATATTGGGTAACCCACCCAAGGGAATCTCCTTCACCAATACTTATAGTTCGTGATGTTTGGCCATAGGGGTCCGTGTATTTAGATGTGCCATCTGCAAACTCAACGTACGTTGATCCATCAGAGTAACGTTGGACAAGCGAACCATCTTCCATGAACTCCTCTTCGAACCAGGTACCGTCTGGCCAAGTTAGCCTAAGACTTCCATCAGGATTTATGATTTCTACAGTTCCATCGTCGTAGGTTAGGACGATAGCGCCGTCCTCACGGATCTCTTCTTGAGGGGGGGTCCATGAGTCAGTATTCCCGTCAATATCCGTAAAGGTAGTTGTTCCATCTTCACACCACGTCCAGATTTCGCCCGTGTCGTATTCTTCCGTTGTACAGCCTGTCGCTTCGTCAATAGTGATTACTGGAGCGGTCCAAGTCTCGACATTTCCCTCAGGGTCAATCCAAGTTCCTGACCCATCCTCACACCATGTCGAGATAGCCCCATCATCGAATACTTCTGTGCCACAACCCAGCTCTTCGTCGTAGGTATAGGTACTAGAATTTCCGAACTCATCGG
>PBPU01000016.1 GCA_002724825.1 Acidimicrobiaceae bacterium | reverse complement strand
TGAGCCTGTTCAGCTGTGATGATGTCTCGAACCGCATACCAATCCTCTCCAAGTCCTTCACAGATATCGTACATCTGGTTTGCAAAAATGACCTTCATTGCGTAGAATGTATTCTTGGTATACTTGACCAATTCTGCTTGAGTGGGTGTAACTTGGTAGGTTTGATCTCGCTTGAGGACGCCAGCTTCTCTGTGCTGTTGAAAGACGCGCTCTGCCACATCGTCATGATGGGTGCCGCAGACCAGAATATCTTGGTTTCCAAAGTCCTCTAGGTGGCGCCTCTCGACAAGAAATTCAGGACTGTAGGCAATTTTGAGATTCGGATATTCTTCGTGATAGCGTTGTGTGGTCCCAGGAACCACCGTGCTCTTGATGACAGCGGTAAATCCATCCGGTAGGTCATTCAGAACAGATTCGACAATCGAGAGATTACAAGATCCATCATCTGACATGGGGGTGGGCACGGCGATGTATGCCATATCGACATGATCGGTGACATCGGCTAGAGTCGTCCCTCGCACCGGGTCGTGGATGAACAATTCATGGGCATCAGCAAACCAATGTTCGATGGCACCGCCAACGATTCCAGCCCCGATGATTCCGACTCTCATAGCAGGGCGAAAGCAGACTACTCAAAAACATCTGCGTTGAATTTATTGCTTCGAAACAGTTTCGCAATTGTAAGTATCGCTCACATTCGTTGTATTGAATGTAAGTTGATGCCATAATTCATAGGTCAAGGGACTTCACACCCCCTTATGGCCCGTTGGCGTTTTTGGAAACGTAAGCCAAGGGCCCCTAGGATGACCCCTGAGGTTCGAGAAATACACAATCACGCAAGAAAACATTACAATGCGAAAGAGTATTCCAAAGCAGAGCCATATTTACGAGAATTATTGAAATTTAATCCTATTGACGAATGGGCGCTTGACGTATTGTCAAGGTTACTGATGAATACAAATAGACAAGGAGAAGCAATACATTTCCTTGAAAAATTGAATGTCCCCGGGCCAGATCAATCAACATTTCAAACTAGATTGGCTCGATGTCACTTTAACGCCTCAGATTATAGTGAAACTATCAATATCCTTCAATCGAAAATTTACGAAAACACAATCGATGACGACGATTGGGATTTGTTACGACGCAGCCTCCCGAGAGATTTGAACCAACAAGAGATTGACAATTTTTGGGTGAATCTTGCTGAAGCAAATTTGAAATTCCCCCAAATTGATATTGAGATGATTAGAATAGATTTGCAGGAATCTCAATTGTCTGAAGCGGCACAGAGAATTCAGAGAGTGACCATGGATACAGGGGACATTCAACTATCAGATAAGTGGAAATTAGAACTGGTCAAAGTGTTGTTAGAACAGGGTACACCAAATATTGCTGAACAGATCATTCGTGACATTCCTGAAAATACCCCTGAATATACGAAGATACTGATAAAGATTAAACGAGATTTAGGAGACAACGAATCGGCACTACAAACTGCTCAATCCGCGCTAGAGAAAAAGTCGGACCATGGTGTAATGTTTGCTGCCATGCGCCTAGCATGGGACTTAGGTTCAATGGAGGAGGTCGTCTCTTTCGCTGAAAGAATCATCGTAGACAAGCCAACTCAGAGGGTTGCACATCGCTTTAGACTCAGAGCCTTAGTCAAAATCGGCGATGTATCAAGAATTGAATCAGCGGTTGAAGATTCACTAAATCAGCTCCCAGACTTCATTGAAGCTCATCGAGTTATGATCGACATCTATTTCCACGAGTATGAGGATTGGAAACGAGTCAACCATCACTGCGAAGCTATCCTCAAGGTTGATCCAAAAGATCGAAGGGCATTATGTCACCTAATTCACTCTCTACTCAGAATGGAAGAATACAGAGAAGTTGAAAAATTAATTGAAAAATCGACTAAATTCCATCCTGACAATGACGAGATTGATTTGACCTCTGCTCATGCCCATTGGAAAATGGAAGATAAAACAAAACATATCGAAAGAATCAATCGAATGTTAACACGTCACAATCTTGAACCGATATACAGCATTGCTGAGAATCAAAGTATTTCAGTTGAAAACCTGCGCTGCGATGCACCATCGACCTCTATGGAAAATATTCCACTTGTATCGATCATTATGACAGTGTACGGACGCGATGAATTCTTAGATGTCGCCATCGATTCTATTCTGAATCAATCTCATCAAAAAATCGAACTTATCGTAGTTGATGATTGTTCTCCAGACGATGCCTTTGAATATCTCCAAAAGAGGGCATCTAAGGAGCCTAAAATGAGAGTACTACAGGTCGAACAAAATGGCGGTACCTATTGCGCAAAAAACTCAGCAATTTCGATTGCTAATGGAGATTATGTTGGATTTATGGACAGCGATGATTGGACTCACCCTCAACGTATCCAAAGGCAGGTACAAGCAATTCATAACACGGATCATAAGGCAGTTTGTCATTCATATTTCAGAATCAATGAGTTTGGCGATATATTCTACAAAGGGGTCGGAGCGATTCGCCTCGCATGTATCTCTCTCCTAGCCAAGCGAAGCGTGTTTGAGAAAATTGGTCATTTTGACTCTATGAGAGTTGGAGCAGATACTGAATACATTGAGAGAATTAAGGCTGCCTATGGAGATGAGGCGGTTCTCCATGAACCAGTACCTTCAATGTTCATGCTTAACCATAGCACATCACTAACGGGGGGCGGTCGATTTCAGATTTCTTGGAGATCAATCACAGGGCCACGTTTAGAACATCATTCCTCATTTAGGTCATGGCACAAGAAAATACGATTCGCAGATCAAACACCATATGTTGAATTTCCCCTGAGGGTGAGGCCTTATACAATCCCTGAAGAAATGATTGCTGGAGATTTACATTGGAAGGAAGGAGTCCCATTGTTTTCTGAGAGAATTAAATCTAGAAATGAGCGCTGGTGGATGGGTGCGGAATCAGCACCATGGCAAGGACAAATATCGGAAAAATCAGCAGGTTTACTTTATGCAAAGCAACAAGGAATTCAGACGCCAAAATTATTGTGGTCCGGAGAAAATCTCGAAGATTTACCAAAATTAGCAGATTTACCAAAAAGGATTGTCATAAAACCCAGTAAGGGTTACAGTGCACATAATGTTCTCTGTTTGGTAAATGGAAAGAACGTACTTGATGAATCATATTGGGACGATGAAAAAATACAAACACAATTCGGCACAGACCAATTCTTACAGCGCGTAAAACCCAAATGGATGGTTGAGGAATTTTTGAAACCGGAATCATTGAGTGAGGATGAAAAAATCCCTAGAGATTGGAAATTTTACTGCTTTGGAGAAGAAATTGCCCTAATTCATGTTGTTTTGAGAAACTCAACTGTCGATAAAAGTGCAAATATCCATCACTATTTCACCTCCGATTTACGACAGCTACAACGAAGAGTATGCACATCCAGACCTGTCCCGGCTGATCCATTGTTTTTCCCAGATTGTTGGGATGAAATGGTGACTCAGGTGAAGAAACTTGGAAAGAAATTAGGATGTTTCATGAGAATCGATATGTATGCTACCGAAAGAGGACCTGTGTTTGGTGAATTTACACCAACCCCAGAAGGCGGTGAAGGATTCACTGAATGGGCGGATAGATACCTGGCGACCTTTTGGAAGGGTGTGGAAGGTGTGGAAAATTGAATATCCTGATGTTCAGGCCGAATGATATGGTGATTTGATGGTATCTCGTGAAGCAAAGATTCAGCGCCTTGAAAGAGAACTACATCGTATCCGGACATCTCCGTCACTTCGTCTTGGCTCAATCATTACAGACGCAATGAGGAAACCTTGGAAAGCACCATTTTTGGTTGTAACTTTGCCATGGAACATGGTTGTAATCGGTTTAGAAATGCTGGGAAAAAGACGATCTTCTAACATTTTCGAAAGAGTATCCCAAGACCCTACGTTGTCAGAAAGAAACTGTGTTGTCATGTTCCCTACAAATGGTGTAGGTTTTGGGCATTTTACTCGAATGCTTGCTCTCGCCAAGTACATGAAAAAAGAAGATTCAACGCTTGAGGTTATTTTCTTTACCACAATGCCAACACTTCACCTATTGAAACCATATGGGATACCAGCACACCATATTTCTGGCTCTCCATATTTTGATGAAATGTCTACAATTGAATGGAATGGTTTGCTTGAGGAAGAACTCTCAATTTGTCTTGAAGCTCATCGTCCGAAGCAATTCATCTTCGATGGAGCATTTCCATACAGGGGAATGTTGAATGCAATCAAGTCCAGACCAGAATTAGATTCAATTTGGATGAGGAGGGGAACATTTCGAAGAGGGAAATCCATTCCAGTGGATAGTATTTCTCACTTTGATTTAATCATTCATCCTGAAGANAGCATCTCAATGAAGAGCAGTGAAGTTGAGCACGAGGTNCCAAGCATCACATGTTCTCCAATTACTCTCATTGAGCCGNGTGAACAATTGCCAAAGAGCCAGGCACGTCGCAGGTTGGACTTACCACAGGATGCAACCGTTGTATACGTTCAAATTGGGGCCGGAGAAATCAATGATATTAACAGTGAGATTCGATTAACTGTTGATGCATTGATCCAACATGAGGGGGTCCACATTGTCCTTGGAGAATCCATGCTTGGAGAAAGACTTGACGTCGATCTCCCAAATGTGCATATTCTTCGAGATTATCCGAATACGCTGTATTTCAATGCATTTGATTGCTCTATACAAGCTGGTGGTTACAACTCATTCCACGAAGTTCGTCGCTTTGGCATGCCGACATTATTCTATCCGAATTTGTTCACTGGAATGGATGATCAATTGGCCCGATGTTTGGTATCAGTGGATGAAGGTTGGGGACAAGTGCTTGAACACCGAGATGAACAATCAATCACCGTAGCCATCGAGGAACTCCTCAATCGTGCTGGGAAATCAGCACCACTCAACGTCGAGAGCGGTGCCATTGAACTCGCTAAACAATTAACTCAAAGAAGTTGAATTATTTTTCACCCGTCAATTCGTAATATGTACGGATACTCTGGGTGGGGTCGCCTACACAATGTACCTTTCCATCATGGATGAAAGCAACTCTATCACAAATCTCACGCATCAATCCAAATGAATGACTAACTAGGACCACTGTACTGGTTGATTTTACCAATGAAAGAATACGCTGTTTACTTTTTTCTCTAAACTGAGGGTCCCCAACGCCTAATACTTCGTCGATGAGCAAAATTTCAGGTTCAACCGCGCTTGCGATTGCGATACCCAGACGTGCCCTCATTCCACTTGAGTATGTGCGTAGTGGTTGATCAAAGAACTCCCCTATTTCGCTAAATTCGATGATATCTTCCATCATCGAGTCCATTGTTTTCTGAGTGTGACCGAGGATACTACCGTACAGATGAACATTTTCTCGCCCGGTCAAGTGTTCATTCAATCCGACACGAACACCAGCAAGTAGAGACGTCCTCCCTCGCACCCTAACTCTACCTTCATCAGGCTGATAGATCCCAGCAATGATGCGCAATAGAGTACTTTTTCCTGAACCATTTCGTCCGATTATACCCAGCACCTCTCCTTGGTGAACCTCCAATGAAAGACCATCTAATGCGGTATATCGCTTACTTGCGGAGTCACTCGCCAATCCTCCCAATGATAGCATTCCGGACAACAACCCTCGCTCTTTCGGGAAGTGCAATACAACATCATTCACTTCAATCGCATTACTCATAGGTATTTCACCACCTTTGATTCAAAATACTTGAAAATCGATATGCCAACAAAGAGAGTTACAAAGGCAAATCCCAACGAATAACCAATTTGATTGATTGAGATAATTAGCTCCGAACCATCCAAACCCTTCCGCACCAAAGTGATTGGAACAACCATAGGGTTGAGCATTATCAAATCTAACCAATGGCCACTCGCTCTCTGTGCGGCCATTTCATAGGTCCACATTACAGGTGATACGAAGAATCCAGCTCTGACAATAAATCTGAAAAGATGTTGAACGTCCTGAGAAATTGCATTAAGTGGAGCAACCAACATTCCAACGCCTATTGCCAAAATTGTTGACAATAGCATACCCAAAGGAACCATCCACAATAATTGAATTGTAGGTTTGACATCAAGATAAATCATAATCGGAATAACTGCCAACAAAGAGGTACATGAAATCCAAAATTGGGCAACGACTGGAGATATAGCCAATATTTCTCGAGGAAAATAAACTTGCTTGATGAGGTTCTTTCCCTTGGTCAAACTTGCGACACTAGCTTGCAGGCTTTTTCCAAAGTGCCCCCATATAATGACTCCAGTAATGACATGTAATGCATACAGTGGTTCGGGCCTACCAGCAATAATCGTAAACAGAGCATAGTAAACGATTGATAGTAAGAGAGGTTCAANAAAAGTCCANCCGAATCCGATTAATGCNCGACTATATCTGCTTTTGATATCCCGATTTGCGAGGTTTCTGATGAGATAAGCATCGTTGTATATCGTTGAAAAAAACCGCTTTGGGCCACTGAAAATTGAAGCCGAAGGATTCGGCTCAATTAGTGGATTATGTTCATTCACGCATATCGCAACAATCCTCCATTCTTGACTCCATCGGCCATTCTTCGGCATTGGGCTTGATACAGATGACCACTTCGCGGATTCGTGGCTCGCGTAGTATCAGTTGTCTCAAACGGCTGTAACCCCGACCCTAGNGTTCTCCGTGAAGCACAATGGCTGGCGGATTGCGGTCATGAAGTCAAGATTCATGCATTTGATCGACTTGCAAACCTTCCTTCATCCTCAGAAATAGGAGGGGTTGAAATCATCCGCCATCGAGTGGGNACGACTCCATATGGAAGCACTTGGTCAACTTGGAGAGGCATCCAACGTTTCCTCAAATCAGTCCAAAACTCAGTCACTAAAGTCGATTTATTGCATTGTCACGATGCAGATACTCTACCATTGTTGAAAACCATCGATACAAATCGAACACTTTTCGACATGCATGACTTACACCACACTTGGATTCTTCGAGACCGGCCTAATTCGTTCATCAGAAAACTCATTTCACAGCGGATGAAGAGCTCAATGCTGAAACAAGTCAAGTCTGCTGATTCAATCATCACCTCATCCCCATTTTTTTCTGAATGGCTTCTCAACCATGGAATTCAATCCTCCCCTGTTGAAAATCGAATTGAGAATCAAGAAATTTTACCGATGCCATCAAAAACCACAATCGGATATTTTGGGAAAATCCGAGACGTGGATTCATTTGACATGNTATTTCAAGCAATGCAGTCAATCAAAGAGGAAAAGCGTCCTAAGTTCATATTGCGAGGAGACGGTGTATCTCAGAGTAGGGTACAAAAATTGGTTTCAAATTATACGGATCTTGATATTGAAATCAGCGGCCGCTTCACCCACAGAGATTTACCGAAATTGATGAGTGAGATTTCAATCATGTTTGCGATATATCCACTTCGAGAAAACATTCTAGCGGGCGCGATTCCTTCCAAGATGTTTGAAGCCGCTGCCTTTGGTCGCCCTAGTATTGTAAATGGGGATGCCCCCGTAGCGAAAATTTGTGATCAAGAATCTCTAGGTAAATCAGTAAAATGGGGCGATATCAGTGGCCTCGCAGATGCAATCAATACATTGGATGGCCAATTCATCGATCTAAAGTGGGATGCTAAACGAGAAAAAGATCGCTTCCTCACTATAGTTGATGGCCTCAAAATCTGAAGTAGATAAAGTCCACAGTTTCTGCNGGCCTCAACAAGAATGCGAGTGACAATAATGCCCCAATAGTGACCCCCCAAACCAAGGAATTTTGTTTTGCAATCCAATGCTTGAAACCACCTAATTTCCAACTGAGGAAATGTCCCATGAAGAACAAAATCGCCAACCCTAACGTCAAGAACTTGATTTCTGGCAACGACTCGTACATTTCGGTTGTATCCCAACGCGCATCGATTCCAACGAAAGTCTTGAGTGATGGGATTAGAACCGATGTTTCTTCTACTCTAAACACAAGCCATGTCATGAANACAAAGTATTGAGTGATAATCCATCCAATTAGTGCTGAAAACTTAGGGGCTTTCTCAAAACACCATTTGATTATACTCAGTTTGATTATTCCTCGATGTCCGATGAGAAGCAATCCATGCAGCAAGCCCCAGAGGACAAAGTTCCAAGATGCACCGTGCCACAATCCACCTAGAAGCATGGTCATCATCAATGCGAAGAACATCACACGGGGCCCATTTCTGCTTCCACCTAGGGGGATATACAGGTAATCTCGNAGCCACGTGGATAGAGAAATGTGCCACCTCCTCCAGAAATCTTGGGGTGATGTTGCGGCATAAGGCGAATCGAAGTTTTCTGGTAGACGAATACCAAAGAAAAGTGCAGAACCAATTGCGATATCAGTGTATGCGGAAAAATCACAGTAAATCTGAATTCCAAAGGCCAGAGCACCCCACCATACGAGCCCAATGTTGTCTAAGGCAGCCCCTTCAACGAAAATCTCATTGACATGTATTGCAACGTTGTCAGCGATGACCAATTTCTTAGCCAAACCATAGGCGATGAGTGTCAATCCGAGACGAAATTGAGTTGGGTTAGGTTTCAGTGTGCTCTCAACTTCACTTCGGAAGTGCTCAGCACGAACAATCGGACCAGCAACAAGTTGTGGGAAAAAGGCTGCATAACACGAAAAGGCTAGTAGATCGTCGTAAGGCTTGTTTTTGCCACGATAGATATCAATCGTATACGACATTGTTTGGAATGTGTAGAATGATATTCCTACTGGCAACAACAGTCCAAAAGTATCCATTTCTGGAGCACCTGAGATACGAAGTGAAGCCCAATTCCATGATTCAATCAAGAAATCGAGGTACTTGAAAATCGCCAACAATCCGAGATTAATCGTTAACGAACCAATCAACCATCTTTTTCGAATCAATTTATCTTCTGAGTGGTGAATTTTTTTGCCAGCAGTCCAATCAACTAGCGTCGATGTCAGCAATAGAATCATGTGCCATCCAGATGCCATCCAAAAGAACACATATGAACTGACCATCAAAATACCAATTTGCCTTCGTCTTTGCCGTTGCCCTATAGTGAATGTCAGAAGGAATACAATCGGTAGAAACCAGATGTAATATTCTGAGGTCACAAAATCCAAACCATTCACCTCTATCCACTTACAGGAGAAAATTCTGCATCCATTGTCAAAATAAATGAGTCGACTCGGACACCATCTTCTCGCATCCAAATATAGAATTGATGTGTTCCTGGGGTTGGAACATCAATTGTGATTCTAGACCCCATGGTATCTTTCCACGACCATTCGTCGCCGACACTGGGGTCCCAGATGCCCAATCCACTTGCTCCAAATGTAGTAGGCAATCCATTAAGCCCCACATGGATAGAATCACTAGAACCATTCGGGCCGGACATCCTTATCCAGACATGGAAAGTTCCAGATGATTCAAAACTGATATTGAATCCAATACGTGCGCCATTTGTAGTATCGCCGACCTTCACTTTCTCATCAGGTAATGCAGCGACATACCCAGTCCCTTCAAATCCAGATTTTTCAGTCTCTGTAACCCATTCAGCATTTGCCGCGCTCCACAGCCCAAACTCACAGTGAGAGTAGTCCTCCGCTTGAATCCAAACTGATCTATTGCTTTCTTCAAACAACTGATTGGAACCTGTACAAGCTTCGATGAATTCTTCTTGAGTTAGGTCATAGACACTTGGGTCGATTACAACATCATCTGGATTTTCACCATTGATTACAGCATCAATAATTGGAGTTACACGTTTGCAGAAAATTTGCCGTCCTTCTGCATCAAGATGATTTCGATCTCTGAATGCATCACTCGGCCATTCTTCCCAATACATTTGCAGAGGTGTTACACCCTCAAGTTGTGAATAGAATTCGTAAGTTTGATTCATCCCATCCAATTGACCAGGCTCAAGATATCCATTCACCCAAGGATGATGTGGTACACCGACCAAAACGACCTCAATTGAGGCGTTGAGTAATTCATGGATGATGTAATCTAGTGCCCTATGATTTTGAGTTCCATTTGGGTGAGGGTTGTATACGCCTTGAGTTGCTTTAGAAGGCATAACCTCATCTAGGATTTGCCGTATTTCTTCAGGACTTTTTGTGTCAAAGTAACTATCTCTCCAGTTTGGTTTGCTTAGATATTGATTCCATTCATCAGACCCAACTGGCGGGACATATTTGCTATGTGTGAAACCAAATGAATTTGTAACCCCATCGATTTCTCTTCGTAGGTATTCCTCAATAGCATCTCTTGTATATTCACTCCACGAGTCTAAAACTTCAATGGATGCTGTATCGATGTATTTTCGATCATTGGGCTCCAAAATATCATACCAACCCCCGATGTCATCTGAGGCCATATTCATAGAAAGTAATTGGAATCTAAACTCGTGATACTCTCTCAAAGATTCCCAGCCATCCCCATTCCAACCCCACAGGCTGTTCGGTCCGACCTCAACCATCACTACATCAGGTTGTGCACGAATAAGTGCTGGAATCTGAACCATTTCAGAATATGCCTTACCTCCAGACATTGCAACATTGTAGAATCTAGCACTTTCAACAGTTGATTCATTCTGCATGCATTCCCCATTCATGGCATATTGTGTTACTGAAGAACCGATCCCAACAACACTCACAACCCCATCTTCACCAATACTCTCATGTGCATCAAAAACAAATGCAAATCTCCCATCGCTGATTAAGCTCCCATCTAACAGCAAAGGTTTGACAATTGCGGGTCCAGCGGATGATGAGATCATCAGTATCGTGATGGCACCAATCATTATCGATAGAAATAATTGGTTCGGAGAAACTGCATTGGTTTCATCTTCAATCATGGAACACACCATTTGCAAAAAGAACTCAAAGTTGAGCGTCCCCATCCCTGTAATTGCATGGCTCTGGCGATAACTTTCCTGCTTCAGCAAGAACCGAAGCTTCGAATAGAGCATCGGGTGTCCCACAATCAATCCACAAAGAATTCTCTGATTCTATAATTGAGGCCTTCCCATCGTACACATATGTTCTATTGACATCCGAAATCGACATACTTTGTCCCATTTCAGCTACAACAGAATCAAGCCGGTCCCAGAATGTTTCATCAAGAAGGTAAATACCGCCGATTGCAAAAGAGGAAGGTGGATCCGAAGGTTTCTCAACAATATTAATCAGAACCCCATCATCATCAAAAACAGCAACTCCAAATCGTTCAGGATCTTCTACTTCTCGGCCAACTAGCCCACACCCCGGCGCATTTTCCGATTTGCGGAACTGTTGAACAGCATCTGTTAATTCAATGGTCGTGATGTTGTCGGAGAAGTACAAGAGGACTCGACTCCCCTCTACATGCGGTCTTGCCAGGTTGAGTGCATGATGAACTCCTAATGGCTCTTCTTCAATCACATAGTGAATGGTTTCACCAGGCAGCCCCGTCCCCACATGTTGGGCGATTTGTCCAATGAAACGATTTCCAATGATTGTAATATCAGTAATTCCTGCTCTCCGAATGGTTCCCAGTGCATAATCGATGACGGGTCTTTTGTATAATGGTAGCAAGGTTTTGTGTGTATATCTTGTAAATGGAAATAGTCTTGAGCCATGCCCACCAGCTACTAAAATCGCCTTCATATCTGTCCCTCTATTTTTGTCAATGTTGTTTCGGTGAACCTACCGCATTGGCTTTCCAACCCATGGCCTGCATGGCATCCAAGTCGAGGACACGACGACCATCATACAGAATCGGTGTTCGCATCCGTCCGAGCAATGCAGACCAATCAATTTCCACACATTCCTTGTGAGCGGTTGCGAGTACCACCATGTCAAATCCACTGGCACTCGAGAGATCTTCGATGACCTCAATCCCTTCTGGAATATCGCTAGCTGCAAGATAAGGATCCCAAGTTGAGATTGAAATTCCCACATCTTTCAGATTCTCTGACAAGGGCTCAGCCGGAGTTTCACGAGCATCCCCGACACCGGCTTTGTAGGACCAGCCGAGGAACAGAACG
>PBPU01000015.1 GCA_002724825.1 Acidimicrobiaceae bacterium | reverse complement strand
CGGAATCGAGAAGCCGGTGTTTGCGGGGCCTGTAGCGATTTTTATTTTTTGTTACCACATGTGTTCCCACATTTTTTACATTTCATTTTCACCTTTTTCATCAGCAGGATTAATGCCGTGAATAAGAGGACTATAAGTATAAGGTCTTGAACCTACTTTAGTCATTTGATCACGTAAGAAACTAGAATATGCGCTAATGTCAGCTCCTTCCTCTGCTAAGTTTTCAAACAACGCATCTAATTTAGTTTGATCAAAAATTGCATCTCTCATAAAAACAGCTGTCGGATCGTTTATCCAATTTTTATAAGTATTTTCAAACATTCGTGCAAAACGGTTAGCAAGTTGAAACGATCCACCTAATGACGCGGATCCTGCCTCACCTCCGACAATGGCACCTCCAATCGCTGCAGTACCTGACATAAATTGACTTGCTAAATCTCGGTCTATCGGCCCAGCAGTTCCTGAAGCAGATTGTCTGCGACTTACACGTTCAGCGGTGGCTCGTATCTGATTCCACCTTCGTTGTTCAGCTGGCGTAAATAGCATTGTAATGAGTCCACTCATGTTCTCATTGCCCATAACATCGTTTAATTTTGCACCACTTACAAATCGAGTCATTGGTCCATTCATAACCATACGAGCACTGCTTTGACTGTTTTTAAATATATAATCTGCAAAAGATTGTTTTAAACCCATAAGAGCAGCACCAGTTTGATCCTGGGCAACTTCACGCATAATTTTAGCTAAATATGCCGTGGGATTGGGGTTGTTTATTATATCTGACGTTATCACATCAACATTCTTATTTAAGAATGTTGTTGCTAATGCTTTTGCTGGTTCAAACGCTTGCCTCGTTTGATCAATTTTTAAAGCTGAAAGATCATTTAATTCAACAACATTTCTTAATCTTTTTTGAAATTCAGGTAAGCGACTTAACAACAATTCATTATCGACAAGCATTTTTCTTGCACTATCAACATTAAATGTACCATCGTCTACTAACGAAAAAGTTAAATAATCCTCTAAAGCTTTAATAACTACTGGGTCAGCATTTTCAACTTGCTGCAAAGTTTTAGGATCAACACCTGTAGCCAATATAATATCGTCCAGGCTTTCTCTAGCACCTTCCACTCTAAACAAACCTGCACTTGTTAATGCCTCTCCTGGCTTAACCCTACGTTGACCAGCAGAATTTTTTAAATACATATTTTGTATTGTATCGTTACGAAAAATCCTATTGTAGGAACTGCTAAATGAAGTGGCATCCGTGATTGCGTCAGATAAATCTGGCGCTGATTCTTCGACAGTTTCTAGCAAATCTTTATTTAGTGATTCCGCTAATTCGTTAGCCCAGTGAGCTGTTTGATAATTTACACTATCTCCTGTCAACGCTGATCTATGGATTCCTCTCAACTGACTAATCATCGATCTTATTTCTGGAGCGGTAACAGATTCACCTATCATATAAGGTATATCATCTGGATCTAGTTGGTCTAATGCAGCAATCCCTGTCTTATCCATTCCCTCGATTAATTCTTCTAATTTTTTTTCATCAACCTCTAACCAACTAACTCTAGGTATGTTTTGACGCTCAACTTTGTTAGCACCTTGCACTATTGCATTATAGGTTTTTGCAAAATTACTTGTTTCAAATTTTTTACCGCCAGCTAATGTTGCGAAATGAGTCCACTTTTCTTTTTAAGCTGATCTTGCACTTTTTAAATTTGCATCGATTCTTGCAAAAGTTATTTCATTTGCACGTTGTTGTGTCCTGGCTGGATTGGGCGTTCCGTCTGGATCTATTAAACGGCCCATTTGTTGTGCTGCTTCTTCGGCTTCAATTGCAGCAGTTTGGATTTGAGCTTCCATTAGTTCGTCATAATACAAAACTCTGTTTTGCATGAATTGTGCATAACTATTTGCATCACCAAATTGAAAACCATCAATTACAACTCTGTTGATGCTTTCTAAATCTTGAATTACTTTATTCGTTAACTTATTGTCTTTGGCATTCTCAACAACTTCTTTTTCCAATTGCATTAATGCGTAATTATCTGCTCTAACAGCTGGAGTCATAAAAGGTTCAGCTCCTGGCAAAACTTCCTGTTGTCTGCCTCTTGCTATATCACCTTCCAATATGCTTTCTCTTGTAACACCAGCCTCCTCAAATGTTTTTCTACTTCTAGGTGTGACATTAAACGGATCAACACCAGATCTGGCCCTTTCAAAAAAACCACCTATCATGTTTTTAACATTACCTACAGGCTGCAAAAGATATTTATTAAAAACATTATCAGTTGGTACAAGTTCTAAAGCACTTACAACTCCTTTTTTAACTAATCCTGGACCTAAATCTGCAGTTAAACTCCCTCCAAATTCTCCAAAAAAAGCTGCTAGTTCACTTTCCGGTGCAATATTACGACTTACTTCACGCCCTGTTACTCCACCGACAGTAGGCAACAAAGTTCCACCAGCTAAATATCTCTTCGGTGCTTTATCTATTTGTAAAGTTAAATCATCTACAAAATTCATTACTTTTCCGCGGAAACCAGTAGTAGCTGTTACACCCATACTAGCTGCTTTGGCCCCTTTCATTATTCCNATACTACCAACTAGATTTTCAGCTAATAATTCTGGGAGGGTTTCCGACATTGGGCTGCTTGGTGTTCTATCGCCTCTAAAGGTTGCTCCTTCAATCAAATTAGTCAGAAAACTATCTTTAGTTTTACTGAACTGGTCTAANTCATAAGGATCANCACTGCCAGTTTGAGCTTTTGTAGGGAAGCTCAAACGCAGCAGATCATACGGATCTTCTTCTGTCTCAGTGGTAGTGTTTTCAGCCATTACCTTGCACCTCCAGCACCAGAAAGTTTATCAAAAACTAACTTTTGCAGTTCTGGGTTTTGTCTCTGCCAATCTCTTATGGCAGAATCCCCAGCATCTTTGTAGAATTGAATAACANTCTGTAAATCACTTGNTGGCATATCGTTAATCATATCTGCAGTCCATAGATCTGGATGATACATATCAGGGACACCTATACTTTGCCGCAAGTTATCAATTGCATTACGCTGCGACACTAGCGCATCGTATCTAGAACCTTGTGCTGTTTGTGCTTCCTGGCTAACNNTATTNCTAAGATTGCGTAATTCNCTGTCAACAGTAACCGCCCTGGCTTCCCATTGTGGNGTNCTTCCCTTCCAATCTGTTCCTAATCCAAACTCATCAGCTATCATTAGAGCATCGAGATTTGACATTCTATCGTCATCTCTAAATGCATCCCTTGCCTGACCAGCAGCGATTCGTAACTCTTGTAACGCAGTCTCTCTTTCCTGATTGACCGCGGATTCTATACCAAGACCACCAGCTAAATTCTGTGCCTGTGAAATGACAACATTGTAAGCACCTGTGATGAAATCACGTTTATTCCATACGCCTTTGCCAGAAGTCAGCAAGTTACTTCTGTCTATTTCTGGCAACTCACTAGGTAAAGTTAATACACCAGGACGAGGATTTGTGCCGCCTAATGCTTGAGCCACTACTGTTGGCTTATTAATTAACTGCACCCTACCGTTTTCGCTTACATCGATTTCAATAATTCCATCCTCTAACTGTTCAGCAAAAAGCGTAGCTTCTTCGTCTTCGAAAGCTGCCTGTCCGTTCACATCTTTTGCTGCCAATAAAGATCTCTTGTACGCTGCGATACGCTCGTTTCGCGCTGTAGTCGCGACATCGCTTTCTTTGTAAAACCTTAAAAACTGCATTGCGTCAGCAGTGCTTATATTTTGATCTGCAGCATTGTGTAAAATTCTATTGAGCACAGGATCTGATTCTGCCATTGCAGTCATACGCAAAAATTCACTAGATGTTGATGTGTTATTTTGCCTAGCTTCTTCTGCACTCAACTCAAGCAAATATCTATTTGTATCTAATGCAAATTGAGCACTATCCATGTTGTTCGCAAATGTTTGCTGTATCATGCCTTCTTCAAATTGAGCATATTCCAGGGCGTTTTTAGACATACTTAAATTTCTATCAAACGCATTTTGATTTATAGTTTCGTCAAGCTTTTTCTCATCCAAGACACCTTCAAATCTTCTTAAATTTGCGTTTATACTTCCTAGACTAAAATTATTTTGATCTCTAATTTTCGTTTGCTCTAATTGCCCTTCTTCAACTGTTGCTTCTCTTTCCTTAACTGCAATTTCTCGCGACCTTATGTCCTGGTCAAACTCTCGATCTTGTTTCTCTCGCAGCAACGCAGCAGCCTTTTCTCGATTAGCTGCAGCGTATCCAGGCAGACCTTGTTGATCGAAAATATCAGCCATAGCATTAAATCTATCAATCTGACTTTGTGCTGGTAATTCTCCAATTGCAGAAACGGCTCTTTCTTCTGGTGTAGTTAGATATAAAGATCTTCTAGTGGCTTCAGCAATCTTTGGTAAACGACCTAATGCTGCGTTAAACAACATACCGCCAGGACGCTGATTACTGACTCCTAGACGATTAAGCAAACTGGTAGCCGTATTACTAACTCGCGCTCGATTAGTTTCTCTTGGGTCAACAATAAATTTTGACATTTGCGTTTTGATATCCATCAATCTATCCCTCCAGAATCAATTTCCGTAGAGTTTCCCCAATGTCAGGAGTACCTCCGCTTGGTTTATATTCACCAGTTGCTAACAGGTCTAATAAAGTGCCAATACCTTCAGTTCTTAACGTAGTTGCAAGCTCTTCGGTACCGAGATCGTAGTCGAGCATCTGACTAACAAGATCTCTTTCGTAACCAGCCATCTGACGATCTCTTGTGCTAATAAGGTCAGCAACATTAATTGACGGCTGAGTGAGCTGCGATAGAAAACTATCGCCCAGGAGAGAATCGCGCAGTGCTTGTGAAGAAGCATCGACACCCAATTTTTTCTGATCAACCTCAAGACCTAAAGCTCTTGCTATAGTATTTGCTTCCATAGCCGCATCATCTCTAGCAAAACCCATAGCTGTTAAAGCATCTCGGCTTTTTTGTTCTTCAATTGCTTTCGATAATGCGAACTGTTCAGGAGATCCACCATAAGCAGCTGTCTGCAATCCAGATCGACCTTGATTAAACAACTGATTGTTTAATTGATCTTGCGCTCGTTGTTCCTGGGGAGTTCTTATTTCACGTAGACGATCATAAACGGCTTGCTCCCTGGTATCTCTGTCAGATCTATCAACCTGACCTGTTACAGGATTCACAGTGCCGCCAAATGGACTAGTCATTAAATTAATAAGATCGTTGCGTTCTTTTGTCGGATTGAAACTTACTTCACCTGTAGCAGGATCAACAGTTCTTCCAAACACTGTGTTGTAGCCATAGTTAGCGGCACCTGATAAATCAGTTTTTAATTTTTCAAAAGGACTGTCTAACGTATAAGACGATCCTCCTTTATCATCAAAGGTAACTTTGCCAGGGCCAGCTGTTACTGTGAAAGGATCAAACTTAGTAGTCGTTTCAA
>PBPU01000014.1 GCA_002724825.1 Acidimicrobiaceae bacterium | reverse complement strand
TAAGGTAGACGTCATATCTCGCATCATGGTAACTGCCATGACTGAACGGGCAGCATTTCCTGTGCATACGAATAATAGATTTGCCATTTCTATAGTTCGCCTTCTTGCTCTAACCGTAGAAAGAGCGCTTCGGCTTCTGAACATAAGCGTTGTCCATCGTGACAAGTAGCCTTAACACTGATTCTTCTACCACTATTTTGGGTAACCCATCCTCTAAATACGAGTTTCTTGTTTGTAGGAGTGAATGACCTGTATCTGACGGTTAATTTACCTGTATATCCTGTTTCCCCTTCGGCTAAGCTTTGAACTGCCCCAAATAGTTCGTCGTAGAGTCCGGCTATGTACCCTCCATGAACTGACTTCGGCGCACCTTCATATAGCGAAGATAGAGTTGTTTCAAATAAGTATCCTGGCTGCCCATCTGGCCCAGAGTGTAAATCCCAGTGTACGGGCGGTGAGAATGGGTGAAATTCTCCTTGAAACAAGGATCGACTGCGGTAACTTTTTGATGTTTGTTTTCTAGATCCCTCTGGTTTTTCGGACCAGTGAAGAAGGGGCTCTCCTTGCAATTTCTCGCTTGCTGTCTCGACAAGCAGCTTGGCTGTTAGTAGTTGTTCTGAGCCTAGCTCTACCTCTCTTGTCATTTGTGCCAAGTTATGTATAGCTTCCCGCAATTCGCTTGCAGCAGATAGAACATCTTCTTCCATGCATCCTCCGTCAGATAGAGAGCCCCTAGCAGCTCAAATGAGCTTTCCCCACCCATAGGAGTGTATGGGATCTTGATGATAAGGTCAGCTTTAAAGACCTAAACAGTCAGCAATTTTTTCTCGCTGCCTATAGATGTCTCCCCAGGAGGAAGACAGAGTTAGCCCTCTTTTCAACCATATTTGCAAGTCATACTCCAGAGTATATGCAATAGCTCCATGGCACTGAAGAGAAGTTTTACATGCTAAGTCAACAGCTTTTGATGCAAGTAACTTTGCCATGTGAGCTGCGAGTTCTGCTTCAGTGTCACCCTTATTAAGAGACCAAGCTGCCCTGTACACCATAGGTCGAGCGAATTCTATTGCCTTCCCTGTGTCAGCGAGGTGATGTTTTATCGCTTGGTTAACTCCAACTGGTTTTCCAAATTGTTTACGTTCTTGTACATACTGCACTGTCATATCCAATAACTGCTGGGCTACCCCTATACATTGGGCAGCAGTAGAGACTTCGGCTCTTAACTTTGTGATTTCAATCAGCGACCGGACCTTATCAGAGTCGCCTTCAATGACTGTGCCGGAGTTTGTATCCCACTTGACAGAAAAGAGTCTCCGGGAAGAATCAACGGACGCTTGACGCTGAAGGACGATAGATTCTTTAGCTACTAGGTGCAAAAGACTGTCACGAAATAAGAGGAGGTAGTCAGCCGAGTCAGCTCCGACGACATATTGGCTCTCAAGGGCAACCGAAAGGCGATGTTCCCCGTTAATTGCAGATTTGAGAATACTCGTATACTTGCTTTTGTTATTGCATTCCTCCAGTAAAGGAATAGACAAAACAGCGTGTTCCATAACTGGTTCAGGACAAGCGGCACGGCCTAATTCTTCCATAATCAAGACAAAGTCCTGATCTAACATTTCTAAACCACCCAGCGTTTCAGAAGCTGTTATTCCTAGTACCCCCATAGAAGCGAATGAATTCCATAGTTCAGGCATGGCAGCGGAATCAGATTCAACGAACTCATTAATCGCCTCAGGTGAGCAGTCCTTCCTTAACATCTCACGGGTTGCCTCAGCAAAAAGCAGCTGCTCATCTTTGAAAGAGAATTTCATTCAAACCGCCTTATAAGCATTAACTTTCTGGGACTACCTAACGACATGTTCACTTCCTTGGCAGCCCGAGGACACGTTCTGCAACGATATTTCTCTGAATCTCGTTTGTGCCCGCATATATCGGCCCTGCAAGCGCGAACAAGTACCCCGACATCCAATTTCCGCTATCTTCAGCATCTGGCGCACCCTCAACAAGCTCACCTTGTTCAGAAAGCATGCGAAGAGCTGAGGCATGAATCTCAATATCAAGTTCTGACCAGAAGAGCTTCATATAACTGGCTTCAGCTCCTAGAGTTCCACCTTCCATCAGCATTGTTGCTTTTTGAAACACCTGGTATCGGTATGCTTGCGCATTAACATAGGCATCGACCACCTGATCTCGAATAGCAGACGGAAGAAGTGGATTTCGTTCTATTGCTTTCATATATAACTGAACTAATCGGTTAGCCGCTGCTAAAAACCTTCCGGGTGCTCGCAAGTTTAATCCGCGCTCACTGCTCGCGGTCGCCATGGCTACGCTCCAACCAGCTCCCTCATCTCCAAGTAAATTTTCAACGTGAACTCTACAATCGTCAAAAAAAATTTCAGCGAATGCGGGTTCCCCGTCAAGACGAGAGACGGGCCTTCTAATCAAACCAGGAGAATTTCCAGGTACTAGAAGGTAGCTCAACCCTGCGTGGCGTTCACTAGTAGGGTCCGTCCGAACGATACAGAAAATCCAGTCAGCCCAAGCCCCTCTTGAGCACCATGTTTTCTGGCCATTGATCACGTAGTGATCTCCATCACGCACGGCAACCGTTTTTAAACTAGCTAAATCACTGCCTGAGTCAGGCTCTGACCAACCCTGAGCCCAAATTTCATCGCCATTTGCCATTTTTGGAAGAAATCGATCTTTCTGCTCTTCTGTCCCCCAACTGAAAAGGGTAGGTCCAAGGAGACTTATGCCATTTGTATTCACTCTGCCTGGCGCCCCAGAGAGATAATACTCTTCTTCATATAAAAGCCATTCAATTAGAGAACAGTCACGTCCACCATATTTTTTTGGCCAATTCGGAACTGACCACCCTGCTTCAAATAACGTTCGTTCCCATGTCCTGTGTTGTTCAAACCCTAGCTGGGTATCCATAGGCGCCCAACGGTCATTGGGCTTATTCTCATTAATCCAGTGTCGGATCTCATCACGAAAAGCTGTCTGATTTGCGTCGAAGAATAGGTCCATAACTTCCCAACTAGTTAAAGGTTGTGTTGATTTAATCCACTTAATATGTCAGATGCTTCAGAGATAATACCTCGAATGATCATTTCAACTGGCGGAGCCGAATTTATTACGCCCAAACCAACTCCCGTTGGCATAATCCCTATCTCATGGTTGCCTTCAACCATTGTTGCTTTTGTAAGCATAGGAGCATTGGCCGCAAGCATGAGTTGAGACCATGTGAGGTCCTGATTTCTCTTCATTGAAATTGCTTCACTAATTAGATCGGAAAATGATGTTTGCGTTAGACGCCGAAACTTGAGGGCATTGATCATCGCCCGAGGAAACCGAAGTAATTTTGCTGATTCTAGACCTCGAACCATTGTGGTATTTATAACTCGTTGGGGGACACCATCAATTGCTCGAGTACGGACCGTATCGGTGACTGCCGATTCAAAGTATGCTTGCTTTACACTTTGTGGCACACCGCTTTCTTCGGAAAGAAGGAACCGAGTACCCATAGCTATACCTTCGGCTCCCCACGCGAGTGAGGCGACGAGTCCCTTACCATCTGTAATTCCCCCTGCAGCGAGTACAGGAATATCGACAGCTGACGTCACTTGAGGGACTAGAACCGCGGTGGGGACCTCTCCAGTGTGTCCACCCCCTTCACTTCCTTGAGCGATCACCGCGTCAACCCCCCATTCTGCAACTTTTTCAGCGTGTCTTCGCGCTGCGATAGTTGGGATCGTTACGACTCCACTATCTTTGAGCTTCTTTACCATGTCCGGCTTGGGGGCTTGTGCAAAAGATACAACCTTAACTCCGGATTTAATGCTCCAATCTAATCGGTCTTCGATATCAGGAGCATCTGTTCTGACATTAATTCCAAATGGCTTATCAGTTGCCTCTTGGATTTGCACAACGGACTCTTTCATCTCATCGAAAGTCTGAGTTGCTGTTGCGAGGAAACCAATTCCTCCAGCTGCACTAGTTGCAGCAGTTAATCTAGCTGTCGAAACCCATCCCATCCCAGTTTGAACAATGGGATACTTGATCTGGAAAAGGTCACAGATACGAGTATGTAATCTTGGATGGTTACTACTCATTCAGGCACCTCTTGATACCTCATCCCCGTAGGGTCAATAATTTCCATAATACGAAGCTCTTCTTCATTAGGAACACGCGTCTGATCTACTTCTGTTGGAATAACCAGATCAAAAGACGTGTTTTCTATAACCTCACTCATCTCAACCCCAGGGTGAATAGATCGAATACGCATTCGATTTTCTGGCGTCTCAAAATCAAAAACTCCGAGGTTTGAAACTACCCGGTGAACATCGTGAAATCGATTTCCTGGCTGTCCAAGAGCCCGCATTCGGTCATAACCAGGCCCAGAAACGATATCAACTTCGGAAACAAAACTTCTTTGTGAGTGTTTAGGCACCCAATAGCTGGTCCGGTGGTTGATTAAATTTCCTGGTGATCCCCGCAATCCTAATAGCTGTGCTTTTGGCTTTTTATAGTCACCTATAGCCGCTATGTTCTGATTACCGTATTGATCAATCTGGGTAGCCCCCATCATCACGTGCCTTCTTCCCGACCAAACAATGTCAAAAATAGTTCTATAAGGCACGTAGGATTCAACTGTTCGCTCAGCATCGGGGTCATTAAGAGGTAAAGGATTAGTTGCTAAAACCGAAACAGCATCAGTCATAACGACATCGGGTGAAAATGTTGCCTTCGCTAGACGCCCTCCAATAATTGGACTAATTCCTATCGGATTACAGAGGATATCTGCCTCGCCCCTGAAGCAGTCAGCAATCGCTGCAACGCAGATATCGGCTCGCATCATAACCCCTGTTCCCAACTGTTTACAGCCGCCAAATATTCTTCATGAGAGCCAGCTTGAAGATACTTTTCATTGAATATGTCCCACAACTCTTTGTCCGCTGCTGTTGCGGCATACATCTTTTGGAAGGCTTCATCTCTACTGTAGTCGGGGAGGCATTCTGTAAAATGTGCTCCCATAGGAGCTTCAATTACCCCATCTACGAAGATTCGAGGAATCTTTAAGGTATGTACGCTTCCTTCATTTAGGAAATTTTCGGTAGGAATAACTTTCTCGCAGCTCATAAATGTTCGCTTCGCTGCCATAGCAAATAGGTCGTCAAAATATAGGTCTGGACCAAGAAATTGCCCATTGCCTCCTGCGTCTGCTCTATTCATGTGAATGATTGAAAGATCAAGATCGAATGCGGGGATAGCTACCAGAGTTTCTCCTTCTCCCCCACCCGGCTCCGGATACGGTGAAACGATAGTTCGGAGCTCTGGATTCATAGCTAACATATCGGACCCGAGACCTGCTCTTGTTGGGTAAAACGGAACTCTATGTGATGCAGCTAAAAGCCCAAGATAAAAAGCTCCCTCATCAAATTCGACAGCCTCAATTGTTCCAGTTTGACGAGCAACACGAAAATGGGGCTCTAAAGCTATCGAGTCGAGAGAAACAAAGCCATAGACTGCTTTCTTCAGTTGTTTGGTTGCAGATAGAATTCCGATTTCGGGCCCTCCGTAACTAACTATGGTTAAGTCGGTAACACCTGACCGGATTATCGCTCGGACGAGTGACATCGGTTTTCTTCGTGATCCCCAACCACCAACACCAATAGTCATACCGCTTTCCAACTCAGATATGAAGTCTTCTTCAGTTATGACCTTGTCAGCCATTGGTTCTCCCATGATCGCGGAAAGTCTATATTTCCCGGATAACTAAAAAGGTTATCTCAATTCTTCCCTCGATCTGCCACAATAAGGAAAGCAACATTTTTTAATACTTTGATCAAATAGGGGGCCATATGGCAAATCCTGATAGTGGTATTGCAGATAAGGTCGTCATCGTTACGGGTGGGACCAAAGGAATAGGGAAACAAATCGCTCAAAGTTTCCTAAAAGAAAAAGCCAAAGTAATAATTTGTGCCCGAACCCAACCTCAGGAAACCATTCAAGTCGGAGAGAGCATCGCTGACTACTTCCAGTGTGACGTTAGAGAAAGCTCTCAAATCATGGCGCTAATCGATTACTGCATAGCCACCTATGGCCGTTTAGACATACTGGTAAATAACGCTGGTGGAGCGCCTCCAGCTGACTCGAGTTCAGCCTCAGAACGATTTACAAAAAGTGTAATTGATCTCAATCTTGTAGCACCTTTGATTTTCGCTCAAATGGCTAGGAAAGCGATGATTGACAAAGGTGACGGTGGGCTGATCATCAACATCTCAAGTGTGAGCGGAATGCGGGCGAACCCTATGGGAGTGGCTTATGGCGCCGCGAAAGCTGGCCTACTTAATGCTACGGAGACATTAGCCCTAGAATGGGGTCCGGAGATTCGAGTTGTCTCAGTGACTGCAGGATTAATCCTCACAGAGGACAGCCGAGCTTTTTATGGAGATGATGAAAGTGTTTCTGAAATAGAAAAAACCATCCCAATGAGACGATTGGGAGACCCAGAAGATGTTGCTAATGCATGCCTATTCGTAGCCTCAGAAGCATCTAATTGGATATCGGGATCAAATCTTGTTATCCATGGTGGAGGAGAAAAGCCTTCCTACCTATCTGCTACGACCGCATTTGAAAGTAATCAATCGTGACGATCCCATATGTTACTGACATTGACCCAGAATATGGAAAGGTTGTAGAAATATCTCCATCAGTTCGACGTGTTATTGCCAACAATCCTGGTCGGTTCACATTCACTGGAACAGGAACCTACATCATCGGGAGAGGTCAAGTCGCCGTTATTGACCCAGGCCCTGAAAACGATGCCCACGTAGATGCCATACTCGAAGGTTTACCCGGAGAGGAAATATCTCATATTGTAGTTACTCATACGCATAAGGATCATTCTCCTGCAAGCCGAGCACTGCAGACAGCAACTGGAGCACCAATTTATGGGTTTGGCCGGCACCCTGTGCTGCCAGAAGAAGAGGTTTTGCGATCAAAACCGACTACTTGGGACATACTGTTGCCTACACCTGAAGAGTTAGAAGAACTCAAAAAAAGTATGGCATTCCCGAGCGATGATGAGAATGAACACGAACAAGATGAACCTGGCGATATGGCCTTCAATCCAGATATAGAAGTCGGGCATGGAGACCTTATTAAAGGAGGAACTTGGACTCTTGAAGCTGTTCACACTCCTGGGCATATTTCGAATCACCTGTGCTTTGGCTTCAAAGAAGAGAGATGCCTCTTCTCTGGCGATCATGTTATGGGTTGGAGTACTTCAGTTATCCCATCTCCAGAAGGAGCAATGGGAGAATACATGGATAGTCTCTACCTTCTTCTAGATAGAACCGATGAATTCTTCTATCCAACTCATGGGCCGAGGATCCCTGAGCCCATTAGTTTCACTCGGTCCCTAATCGCGCATCGTCATGATAGAGAGCAGCAGATACTCAACTGCCTCTTGGAAGGGCCTATGGCAATTCCGGACCTTGTCACGAAAATGTACGTCAATACTCCTCATATTCTTTATATGGCCGCAGGACAATCGGTATACAGCCACCTTGTCCATATGGTTCAAAAGGGCATGGTAGAAACTGAAGGACCGCCAAGCGCTGATGGCATGTACCGCCTAGGTACATCGAAGTGAAGCTCGGAGCCCAATATGGGTATTGGACCAAAAGGCCGCAATTAGATATTGTCCCAACCGCAATAGAGGCTGAAAGTCTCGGATACGATTCACTGTGGACGGGAGAAAGCTACAGTAGTGACGCCTTTACACCTCTTTCTTGGGTTGGTGCCCACACACAAAAAATAAAGTTAATTACCGGTATAGCTCAACTCGGTGCTCGAACACCTGCCTCGTTGGCGATGCAAGCTATGACTCTTGATGGACTATCTGGGGGAAGGTTTTGTTTAGGAATTGGTGTATCGGGACCACAGGTCATTGAAGGCTGGTATGGGCAACCATTTGGGAAGCCACTTACTAGAACGCGTGAAACAATTCGGATTCTTCGAGAGATTTGGGAACGTGAGCGCCCGGTAGTCTCTGATGGGCCGATGTTTCCACTCCCCTATCCTCATGAAGCACCTAATTCGTGGGGATTAGGAAAGCCTTTAAAGCTAATTACAGAACCGCTTCGTTCAGATATCCCGATTTTGTTAGGGGCTGAGGGGCCAAAAAATATTGCTCTAGCATTTGAAATGTGTCAAGGATGGATTCCGCTCTATTACTCACCAGAAAGGCCGGATATCTTTGATCTTTCGAATTTTATAGTTCCTTCGGATTTCGAAATTGCTGTCAACGTTACGGTAAATATCTGCGAGAACATCGAAGATGGCCTCCTGCCTCAGAAAGCGATTATTGCGTTTTACATCGGTGGCATGGGGGCTCAGGAACGAAATTTTCATACTGAATTAATGGGGCGGATGGGCTACGAAGAAGAAGCAAAAAATATTCAGAACCTTTTTCTTAATGGAAAAAGGAACGAAGCTATCATGGCTGTACCTAGCGCATTTGCTGATGAAATATCTCTCGTTGGACCTAAAGAGCGAATCGCTGAAAGGCTAAGTCTTTGGAAAGATTCTCCCGTTACAACATTAATTGTGGGAGCAAATAATTCGAGCACGTTGCGAACGATGGCGGAACTCTTACTCTAGAACTATATCCCTTATTGATGATTATCGGGTTAAGCCCGTTGAGAACTAACGCTGAGACTTTCTCCGGTCATATACCCGCTCAAGTCACTTGCCAAAAAGACGATAACATTGGCTACTTCCCAAGGTTCAGCCCCCCTACCAAACGCCTCTTGGGACTCTAAGGCTTTCAAAAGCTTAGGGTCACTAACTTTCTCAAGAAAAGGATGGCTAGCAAAACTTGGTGAGACAGCATTAACGCGTACCCCGAATTCAGCAGCTTCGATAGCTGCGCAACGCGTTAAAGCCATAACGCCTGCCTTAGCTGCAGCATAATGGCTTTGACCTGCCTGAGCTCGCCAACCTAACACGCTGGCATTATTTACAATTACCCCTGCCTTATTTCCAACCATATGACGAAGTGCAGCCCGAGTGCACCTCATAGTGCCGTTTAAGGTGACATCCAAAATACGATTCCACTGTTCATCTTCCATTTCAACAAGATTGTCGTCTCCCCCCAGACCTGCGTTGTTGACCATGACATCAATTAAGCCAAATCTCTCCTCTGCTGAACTGATCAACCCTTGAACATCCTCCTCTTTAGTGACATCACATACAACGCTAGCGGCGTTGTATCCTTCAGAATTCAGTTGATTTACAGCTTCATTAAGTCGACGGTCGTGCCAGTCGGAAAGCATTACCCTTGCACCTTCCTCCAAACATCTTTTTGCGGTAGCAAATCCAATACCTGTTCCTGCTGCTGCTGTGATCACAACTGACTTATCTTTCAGAAGGTCACGACTTGGGGGATATGAAGGCGCAGAGGAAACCATTTACTTTCCTTCCTCACTAGCCATTTCTTTCATTCGGCGTTCAAGATCCTCTATGAAAGGGTTGGCTTCCTGCTGAATTGTCCTAGGAAGTACTTCTTCAATTTCTTCTGGTGTCCATGACTGGTCAGAAGCAAACATTGACCGAACCTCTCGTGGCTGGTTCCAAACTGAAATTCTCCGGCCAACCACGCTGTAGATTTGTGCATTCACTTCACGACCAGCGTCAGAAAGAAGGTAAGTAGCCATTGGAGCTATATCGCTTGGATCACCCGTTTCGAATTCGAATGGAACTTTTTCGCTCATCCTCGTTCGGGCTGTTGGAGCGATACAGTTTGCATTGATCTGCGGGCCACCTCGAAGGCTGATGCTAGCCGCAGTCATTGCTGCTGATCGCGTTAAGCTAACAATCCCACCTTTTGCAGCCGAATAATTAGGTTGGGCAGTAGAAGCAGTAAATGCTCCACTTGTGATTCCAACGATACTTCCCCCTGTCTCCTGCTTCCTCATTGCAGCCATGGCGTGCCGATAAATTGTGAAATGACCCTTGAGATGGACAGCTATTACAGCATCCCACTCTTCTTCCGACATGTTGAAAAGCATTCGTTCTCTAAGAATTCCGGCCACGCATACGACCCCGTCAATTGAACCCCACCGTTTGATAGACGTATCCACCACTTCCGCTCCTGTTGCCATATGAGAAACATCACCAGCTATTGCTTCGGCTTCAACCCCTAAACTTTCTATCTCTTGAGCAACTGCGTCTGCAATTGCACTTGTTGGTTCAGAGCCATCAAGCGCAACCCCGTAGTCAGCAACGATGATATTTGCTCCTTCGGCTGCAACAGCAAGAGCAATAGCTTTTCCTATCCCTGATCCAGCTCCTGTAATGGCAATATTTTTTCCTTCGAGGTAGTTGGGCATATTGTCTCTCTTTCTAGTTTTGCTTAGCCTTCAAATTCTTTCAATAACAATAGCTATTCCCAACGCTCCACCTTGGCACATTGTTACAAACCCCAATTCCTTATCCTGTCGCTCTAGCTCATGAAGCAGTGTTGTGATGAGCCTACTCCCAGTGCAACCGACAGGATGGCCAAGAGCAATTGCTCCTCCATTAACATTAACTTTATCCATTGGAATGTCATGGACTTGCGCCCAAGACAAAAGAACTGAAGCGAATGCTTCGTTACATTCAAAAAGGTCAAAGTCACTAATGGAATATTTACTTTGGTCTAACATTTTCTGTGTTGCTGCTACAGGACCATCGAGTAAATAGTATGGATCAGCCCCAACCATGGTGTGATATGAAATTTTCGCCCTTGGTTCCACACCCATTCTTTTAGCCGTATCACTATCCATCCACAGGACTGCGGCGGCCCCATCAGAAATTTGCGATGATGTGCCTGCTGTATGTAGCTCGCCTTCTATAACAGGTCGAAGCTTAGATAGGCTTTCCTCTGTTGTGGCCCGCAACCCTTGATCTTTAGTTACAGTTAGCGTCTCACCCGTTGGGGTTCCGTCTCCATCGATTTGAGGAGCATCTGGGACAGGGACTATCTCTAAATCAAATCTTCCTTCATCCCAAGCTTTCGCTGCCTTCCTTTGTGATTCGGCACCGATCTGATCTAGCTGCGATCTTGTGATACCCCTATTTTCGGCTATTCGCTGTGCTGCTCCGAACTGCCCATTTGGTGGGTCATCCCATGGCCAGGTTTGCGCATCTTTGTAATATCCCCCTCCGCCTCGCGCAGCAGTTCCGAGAGGGACTTGGGACATTTGCTCAACTCCGCAGCCAATAGCTATTTCTGCCCCCCCAGTAGCTATAAGGCCCTGCACAAAAACATTCGCTTGTGCGCCAGATCCACATTGACAATCGACAGTTGTAGCCGCAGGGGTATAGCCGATATCTGCACTTAACCAGGCATTTCTAGTGACATTTGAGGCTTGCTGGCCTGCTTGTGTAACGCATCCTCCTACTAATTGATCTACAGATTCAGGGGGAATCCCAGAGCGATTTAGAACCGCTTGCTGGACGATAGAAAGGAGATTTGGAGCAATAATCCCTGCGAGCCAGCCTCCCCTTTTTCCAATTGGGGTTCGTGCCGCTTCAACTATGACAGGATCTCCCACTTATTCCTCCAATCCTAGATCTTTTTAGGCTAATAGGCATTAGGCCTGGTTGCGCTAGCGAGGAGAATCTTTTCATATTCTACCAATCAACTATTTATGGATAGTTCAGTTTGCGTAAACCTCTACATCGTTTTATCTTTTAGGAATGTCGATTTGGGTACCTATTGCTTGTAGCGCAGTCATTCTCGTATTTAGCGTCTCTCTACTTCGAGCGTCAGGGGTTTGGACGCAGATCTTCGCCCCCCGCGATCTAAGGCCCAAAGACACTTTTGATCCACTTATCGCAGCTCCTTATGGGTGGATAGAAAATCATGTTTTTTGGGATAATGCTGAAAATGAAAATCAGGACGCAGCAGATATTTNANTGGATTTTTGGAACGAAGAATCCGAAAGCTTTGCCAGCTGATAGCAACTGACCCTGGAAGTTCCGTTATGTGGTGCCCTGTCCCCTCTGGTGTGGCAGCAATAGTAATATAGTTATAGATCTCCCATGACGTCCCCAGAAACTTTTATTGCTTTCGCTGCAATCATGATTGTTATTGCACTTATTGGAGCGGCNATTGACTGGATAGGAGCTCCACTTAGACATAGAAGGTTTGTGCCCAAAGCATACAGATTCCCCGACGAGNGGCTATTCCGNAACGAAAGTCTTCATAATCATAATATTCCCGCATCTGCTACTGNGCCCTCAGGANCCATATATTTCAAAGAAGAGCCAGTACCTATTAAGAGCAAGGAGAATTTCCAGGTAGGAAATGACATAGAGGTATTAACTTTGGAGGCCNCTATCAGAGAAAGTACTGATGATGGCACAACTGTCGAATTAAGTGGGGACCTATTACAGCATCACGAAGACCACGCATCTGCTCAGGTTCAGCAGGGGAAAAGCTCGACAATAGTTCAAGATGAAATTGAAGTACCTCTGCAGGAAGGTCTTACAGCCCCAAAGAGGCATGAGGGAACGCTGCGTTTGCGAGGTTGGAAGCCTGGCGGATATATCTATAATCTCACTCAAGACGGGAGAGAACCCTCTCCCGCTACTGTAAAGACACGTTATTGGAAGAATGTAGGAGCNGCATCTGGGTCAGCNATATTTGGTGCTCAAAACANTGAACGGATGAAAGAAGGGAAACCTCCNCAACGACGNAATTTTAAAAGCGGGAAAATGGAGACTATGCGAATATCGCCAAAAAGCTTTGAGGAGTCCGAAGGAGAAATTCCTATCCCTTACTGGCCGTCAAATGCCGTCGATCCTTTTGGCGATCCATCATGACNAANCAAACGATCTCAGAACTACTTGAAGAGTCCGGCAGCGACACTATCAGTTATCGGGGAAGAGTAGTAAGGGCGCTTGTTCGCATCCCGGTGAAAGATGGATCTTTAGTAAAGGTTAAGCGAGAAAGCGTTAATTCTCCTCGCCTCCAAGCATTAAAAATATCAGTAAATAAAGGGGCACTAGATATTAATGGTCNTCGTGAGCCTGTGGTTTCCTTATGGAACCATACAAGCCCTGACGAAGTTGAATTTAGTGTTCGNGGGAAAGAAGTGTCAGTGCTAGAAGTTTGGAATGCTTGGTCCATGGGAGGCGTAGATACATCATGGATTGGTAATAGCGGGATAGTTACAAAACCATCTGCAAAAGGTCAACTTCTCCAATGCAGCGATGGGATAGGTCAAGCTACTTTCTCGGACTTGGTAGCTACTATTGAAGTAATNGACTAAGTTTCGAAANGANCATCGGTTTAANTCGTTACTGAAGCTACATAGTTACCATCGAAATCGAATGGGCTTAGAATCTCCAGTGTGCGAACAGCAAAGCTAACCACTTGATCTTGCGAACACNCCTCTGGTAGAGATATGACCATTCCNCGTTTTGGATGGTCTTGATGCAAGATCCATCCCTGCGGAATTTCTATCTCAAAGTCTTTAAGCCTTTCGATGGCCTTTGTTCCAACTGGATGAGTAATCCCAATCTGTGCTGGGACAANTTGACCCTTTTTTTCATAGGANGGAACCCATGTGAATTTNGGAATTATGGGACCCCGGCTCGAAAACATTCGCCAAAATATNGANCTTTGNTGGACCTCCCCTTCTTCTACCATCGGCTCGAGATGTACCCAGAAATTTTGTTNATTGACGTGATGGTGATCACGGAGCAGCGTAGTGACTTCATCAAAGTCATTAGNAGAAAATTTGAAAGTTCGATAACGAATAGCCATACGGNANAACTTTACGACGANAGAAGAAACTCAGNCAAGATNGCCCTGATTTGTTTCTATTCTTCCCAATATCGTTTTGGGCAATTGAAATCAACTACCGGTCGGAAGACTCCTCCCCTGACTTGCAATAACGCTAACCCACTACTTGGATCTTGATGCACAAGCGCAGTCATCATAGAACAGGGGCCTCCTGAGACATTAGAGGAATAAATTGTCCCTTGGATATTTGCAACGTTAAAGAACGAACGAGTATTCAACTCCTCACCAATTTGATTAAGCAGATACATAAGAAAATCAGCGCTCCAGTAACCTAGTGAAATTGCTTGACTATAGATCAAAGGACCATTGACATTTTCTAAATCAGTCGCGATAAGAGTCGAAGCCTCTCGGTACTCTTCTTGAGGGGGAAATTGTGTGAAGACATACCCTCCTTCAAGCTCTTTAGAAGTTTCGTACTCTCTGAGAATACCAGGAAGGTAGGTAACATCATCGACGACCATTCCTGGGAATGAACTGATTAATTGTGCTTTCGCCTGAAGGGTTTTCCCTAAGCCGATCGACAGCCAAAGGATATCTGAATCTACATTGTTTATTCCTTCAATAATGCTCTCGGCTATCCCAGAATCTTGGGTTGGCGGGATCTTGATTACAGCGACAAGATTCTCGCCCCAGACTTTATTAACTGCTGCCTCCATAGCATCCCCAGCTATATCTGACGTGGTTACAAGAGTTATCGTTGGTTCGCGTCCATAAAAGATTTTCGTGATTCGCAACGAACTATCATCAACCGTTGCACCAGAAATATTTAAGGCGTGGCCGTTTAGGCAACCGTTAAAACCAAATCCCCATTTGTTTGGGTAGCAGAACCCTTCAAGAAACCCCCAACCAAAGAATGGAATATTTTGTTCAGCTAGATAATCAGTGACTGCTTTATCGGCTGCAACTGAAGCCACAACTATGGCAAATACATCTTGGCTGGCTAACGATTGAGCTGCCTCTAATGCCTTCTGTGGATCTCCGCCATCATCTATAACTTGAACAATTTCGATCTCTCTAGCGTTCATTTCATCTTCATTTTGAACGCGACTAATTCTGGCTTCCACTCCAAGCTCGACATCACTGAATACGTCTCCGGTCTTTATTATCCCTATGCGTACTGTAGTGTCGCTAACTCCACGTGAAGAAGGGATGATTTCTTCAACTATGTTTTCTTCTTGTTCGGCCTCAAGCTCGATGCTTGATTCTTGACCTAAAGTATCTGGCTCTTCCGAAGTTTGCTGATCTATTTTAGGTAGCGTTTCAGTAGCTTCGCTTTGGGCAGGGACAGCGGATAAGGAGGGATTGTCTGCGCTTGCGCACGACAGCATCATAAATAAAGCCATGCAGCCCAATAACAGTTTTACCGAGTTGGTGAATCCTAGTTTCTCTCTTCCCATTCAATTGGTTACGATAGGTCTAAATTTAGCTATTAGAGCATTTCCTCGGAGATTTGTTGATACCCATGAATAATAAGGTGCCTTTTGAAGATTGGTTAGATCAGCAGAGAGCTGAGAGTGACTCTTTAATCCCTGCGGCAACAGTAATCTTGCTTCGAGATTCAAATAGGGGTCTTGAAACATTGATGATGAGACGAAACTCAAATCTCTCTTTTGCCGAAGGTATGTGGGTTTTCCCAGGTGGAAAAGTTGAAGAGGAAGATAAGGCAATTGGGCAGAATCAGTATGATGCAGCTTTGTCGGCTGCTGTTCGCGAGTGCGAGGAAGAATCTGGAATGGTACTAAACTCTGATGACTTAATTTACTACAGCCACTGGATCCCCCCTGTAGAAGCTCCTCGGAGATTCTCGACATGGTTTTTTATCGCCCCCTCCCCCAAGGGCCAGGTCGTAATCGACGACGGAGAAATAATCGACCATGAATGGTGGAGGCCCGAAGATGCCCTCACCCGAGCTCATGATATGAAAATTCAAATCCTCCCACCTACCTGGATTACCTTATTCGACCTCCAGACATTTCCCTCTGTTGAGGTTGCGATGCAAACTATCTCTACTAGAGGACCAAGAGCTTACGCTACGAAAATTATTCGAACAGACAGAGGAATGGCAGCGATTTGGGAAGGTGATAGCGCATACGATGGCGGAGAAGTATCCAGTGAAGGACACCGGCATAGACTTGTAATGGAAGACCCTATTTGGAGGTTTGAACTCGGTGAAAATACAACGCTTCAAAGTTAATCCGATAGAGTTTGGTAGCGTGATCGATGCATTTAAAGGGAGAACAAGGTGACCTCGGAAACTTTTGATGGATTAAATTCCAGCGAAGTTGCAACGCGCAAAACCAATGGACAAACCAATAAAGCCCCAGAGACGACATCTCGGTCTCTGTCGGAGATAATTTACGCAAACGTGTTCAATCCTGTGAACGCCATAATGTTGGCGCTCTTTGTCTTGATCCTCATAGCTGGGTTTCCTGCCGACGGCCTTTTTGTGGGAGTAGTAATCGGAAATAGCGTAATCGGTGTTGCACAAGAAGTATATGCTCGGCGTGAACTGATGAAACTACAGCTGCTGAATGCCCCCAATGTTCTTGTCAGACGGGATGGAAAAGAAATAGAAATCGACTCTGAAGAGATCGTCTTGGATGATCTACTCGTGATAAGTGCAGGAGATCAGGTTGTTGTCGACGGAGATGTAATCCAGTCAAACAGTTTAGAAATAGATGAATCTCTCCTAACTGGTGAGTCAGACGCGATAGTAAAAGAGACTACCGATGAGCTTCTTTCAGGGAGTTTTGTCAATGCTGGGTCGGGAACGTATCGAGCTAAGCGTATTGGAGCAGATTCATACGCCAATACCCTAGCAATGGAAGCAAAACGTTTTGAATTAGTCGATAGTGAGTTGCGTAACGGTATCAACCTTATTTTACGCATCTTAATGTTTCTTATACCTCCAGCCGGACTCTTACTACTCTTTTCGCTGTTCGACGCTAAAGATAGATGGCAGGATGCCTTACAAGGGTCGGTCGCTGCCGCTGTCGCTATGGTCCCTGATGGGCTTGTTCTATTAACTAGCCTCTCTTTTGTTGCCGGCGTGGTCACTATTGCAAAACGTCATGCATTAGCTAAGGAGTTGGCTACAGTCGAACTTCTAGCACGAGTTGATACTCTTTGCCTCGACAAGACAGGTACTATCACAACCGGAGAGATAGGGTATGGGGGCTTAGAGGTCTTCGCTGGAGTTGAAGAAAGTTTCGTTCTTTCAGCAGTTGGCGCGGTTGCCCATAGTGATCCAAATCCTAACCCAACAATGGCCGCAGTAGCCCAGAGCCATCACTCTCCTCAAGACTGGAAAGCCGTCAATGTAGAGCCCTTTAGTTCAGCACGGAAGTGGTCATCTGCTGAATTTGAAGGGCGAGGGACTTTCTTCGTTGGTGCACCAGATATCTTAATCGACCAGTCATTCGAAGAAGCCGCAACAGCAGCTCAAAGACATGCGGAAACTGGTCGAAGGGTGCTCGCTCTTTGCCATAGCGTCCAATCCTATATGTCAGAGTTACCTAACGATTTGGAGCCTCTCTCGCTAATCCTCCTTGATGATACAGTTCGAGATGATGCCCCAGAGATACTTAAATTCTTTTCGGAACAGGGCGTTGATTTGAAGGTCATCTCAGGTGATAATACGGCTACTGTCGCTACTGTAGCTGACCGGGCAGGAGTACCGAATGCCCACCTTAACGTTGATGCTCGGACTTTGAGTAATGACTCAGAATTGGCGGAAGCAATTAACCAATCGACCGTTTTCGGACGAGTAACTCCATATCAGAAAAGATCTATGGTAGCCGCCCTTCAGAATGAAGGGCATGTGGTTGCGATGACAGGCGATGGTGTAAACGATGTACTTGCCCTGAAAGATGCAGATATGGGTATCGCAATGGGGAGTGGAAGTTCAGCCTCGCGGGGTGTAGCCCAACTAGTTCTCTTAGATAATAGATTCTCCACTCTTCCTGAAGTACTCGCTCAAGGACGTAAAGTTATTAATAATATTGAAAGGGTTGCAAATCTCTTTGTGACGAAAGCTGTGTACGCTCTTCTCCTAACAGCAATTATTGGCATACAAGGTGTTGAATTTCCCTTCCTTCCACGACAACTGACATTAATTGGTTCCTTTAGTATCGGATTACCTGGCCTAGTTCTTGCTCTTGCCCCAAATACAAACCTAGTTCGTCCGGGGTTTCTTAAAAGAGTGATCCGTTTCTCTCTTCCTGCTGGAGCTATAGCTGCATTTTCTGCTTGGGTTGTCTATATTCAATCGCGTGACTGGGCTGGAGCGGATATAAGTNTTCGGGAATTGGCCGAGGCTCGGACAGCCGCAACCATAACCCTTCTTTTGATCGGATTGGTAGTTCTAGTAGTAGTATCGCGCCCTCTGCGCATGTGGAAGATTGGCTTGGCTTTTGCTATGGCAGGATTACAAGCCTGTATCCTTGCGCTCCCATTTACACGGAATTACTTCGCCTTGGAGTGGGTTGACGGCAGAACATGGGGCTGCATAACTATCGTCGTAGCGATAGCTACATTGCTTATTGCGGTGATCCCGTACCTCGTGCCAGGTATTTTGCCGCCTAAAGAAAGCGAAGAGACTTCCAGAAGCATGGGTGTTGGTTCCCTNGGCTGATCTATCATACCTATACGAGTAGAAGACAAAGGATTTCAAATGACATCGGATCTTAACGCTGAGAAACTATCTGCATTCGGGAAAANAATTGGTGNCATCTTAAATGGAGCTTCCGCAGCACTAATGATTAGCATCGGCCACAAGGTTCGTCTGTTCGACGNCATGTCAGAAATTGGGCCTTGTTCAAGCGAACAATTAGCAGAATTTTCAAAGCTTAATGAACGATATGTTCGCGAATGGCTCGCAGCCATGACNACTGCAGAAATTATCTCATACGACGCCTTTCGAGATCTCTACATTCTCCCCAAGGAGCATGCTGCAATGCTTACGAGAGCTGCNGGTCCNAGAAACCAATCTCTATATATGCAATACATCCCGCTGCTTGCCAAAGTTGAGGACCAGATCGTGGAGTGCTTTCGATCTGGGGGTGGAGTTCCATACNGCGAATACACTACATTTCACGCAGTGATGGCGGAGGCTAGCGCTGCCCGCTTTGATAGCCTCCTGATTCAATCCGTCCTCCCAATAGTTCCAAACATTGAGGAACGGCTAGAGAGCGGTATTAGCGTTGCTGATATCGGGTGTGGGTCCGGGCATGCAATAAATGTAATGGCTCAGGCTTTTCCTAACAGCACCTTTACAGGAATAGATTTTTCTTCAGAAGCTATTAGCGCTGCTCGAGAAGAAGCACAGCACCTCAATTTAGGCAACGTTGAATTCCTAGAACAAGATGCCGGCGATCTTCAATTGAATGAAGCCTTCGATTTCATAACGACTTTCGATGCCGTCCATGACCAAGCGCACCCTCGAAAGATGGTCNGCGGAATTTATGCAAGCCTAAAACCTGGAGGCTACTGGTTATGTGCNGATCTTTGCGCCTCTAGCCACTTGGGTGAGAATCTTGACCACCCGATTGGAACATTTGGGTACACAGTTTCTTGCATGCATTGCATGTCAGTGTCGTTGGCATACGAGGGGGAAGGTCTCGGAGCCATGTGGGGAGCACAANAAGCTCGGGAAATATTTACCGATGCAGGTTTCAAGGTAGAGGAAGTTAGGCGTGTAGATGGAGATGCTGGAAATAACTATTACCTATGCAGCCGTCAGAATTAACGAAATTTCTGNAGTCTAGTTTTTTTGCAACTGTCTCGAAATTAAATGATTTTTTAACTTGGCCAGTTGATCGCTTGTATTTCGCTATACGCTTCGAGGCCCCACTTGCCCCTATCGCGGCCAACTCCGGACATTTTGAACCCACCGAAAGGGGCATACATATGCGGCGCAATACTGTTAAGCGCCACATTTCCACTTTCTAATTGTTCTCCTATCTCGTAAGCTCTTGTCGTATTACCTGCATAGACGTAGCTAAATAATCCGTAATCACTCTCATTAGCCAATTCAATTGCATGGCCATCTCCGTCGTGGGGCATAATAACAACAACCGGCCCAAATGCTTCTTCCTGCACTACATGCATTTCTGGGGTGCANCCTGCAANCAGAGTCGGCGCGATAAANAATCCATCTCTTTGNGGTCGATCGCCCCCCACTATAACCTCGGCCCCGTCATTTATACCAGATTGGATAAAGGCTTCGATACGATCGCGATGAGTCTCTGTTATTACTGGTCCGACNAGAGTGCTTTCTTCACGTGCATCACCCAAAGTCATGAATTCAGAAACTGCTGTTAGNGCTTCTATGGTCGGTTCGTATATTTCTCTATGGCAAATCACTCGTGTTGGAGCAGTACAAATTTGTCCACTGTGAAAACCCCACACACTAGCTATTCCNCCGACTGCTGCTTGCACATCGCAATCTTCAGTCATGATCAGAGCACCTTTTCCGCCTAGCTCCATAAGAAGCCTTTTCATCGTCTTCCCTCCAGCTTCCATGATCTTGGCGCCGACCTGAGAGCTTCCTGTAAAGGAGATCATGTTGACATCCTTTGAATCAACAAGTGCGGCTCCTACTTCTGGGCTTGAACCAACAATTACATTCACNACNCCGGGCGGAAAGACTTCATTTAGAACTTCGCCTAATTTGATAATTGCCAAGGGGTCTTGTGGCGCAGGCTTTATTACGACTGTATTTCCCATAGCTAATGCTGGAGCGATTTTTCCTGCCACATTTACAAGCGGAAAGTTGTAAGGGGTGATACACGCAACTACACCTGCTGGTTGGCGAAGAACATTTCCAGTGATCAGAGACTCAGGGGCTAAAGCGCTAGCAGCAGAATAGAGGGGTGGTAGCGGTTCGTTCATTTCGNATGGTTTGGAATAGTATCGAAACCGATCTACAAAGGCACCTGCGACCTGCATTGTTCGAGCGACTTTTATAGTTGCCCCTGTTTCAGCTTGAACAAGATCAACCCAATCTTCGCATTGTGACTCAATCGCATCTGCTGCTTTTCTAATATACTCACACCGCTCATCCATGGAGAGCGCCCTCCATGAGCTAAGAGCTTCTTTCGCCGCAGCCGCAGCCGCTAGTGCATGCTCAACGGTTGCTTCTGGAGCATGNCCTATAATTTCAGTTGTATTAGGATCAACAATGTCATAGTGGTCCGTTGTGGAGATATGCTCNCCACCAATAAGGATNCTCCACTCTTCGTCAACATTAACTTTGTTCACTGTGTGCTCCTATCTTTAAGNTAATTTACCTTAGCGGTCTCATTGAGAATACAACCTTAGATGAACTAACGTATCGTTATGAAGGTGAGGTAGCAATGTTTGATCTACTTATCAAAGGCGCTCAAGTTATTGACGGAACTGGNAGTAANCGATTTACCGGTGATGTTGGAGTCGTTNGAGATCGAATTCTAGATATAGGCAACTTGAATGGCGCAACAGCGGCCGAAGTTATTGAAGCCGAGGGGAAAGTGCTTTCGCCAGGATTTGTGGACGTTCATACTCATCTTGATGCACAGATTTTTTGGGATGAAACCCTTTCCCCATCACCTCTTCATGGTGTCACTACGGTTATTGGAGGAAATTGCGGATTTACAATCGCTCCNTTGGGAGATGACCCTGAAGTAGGCGANTACTTAATGCGCATGCTGTCGCGAGTNGAGGGAATGCCTCTTCAATGCCTTCAAGAGGGTGTTCCATGGAATTGGAAAACGACCAGTGAATATTTTGATGCGATCGGTGATAATTTGTCTATCAACGCTGGGTTCAAGGTCGGCCATAGCGCTTTACGGCGAGTAGTTATGGGGCCTGCATCAACTGAGCGGGAAAGCTCACCTGATGAGTTATTNGCGATGCAAGATCTACTTAGAGAAGGTCTTGAAGCTGGGGGTATCGGTTTTTCATCTTCATGGTCCCGAACGCATAATGACCCATTCGGNAATAAAGTTCCGAGCCGCTATGCCAGTCGTGAAGAAATGATCGCTCTTTGCAGCGTTCTTTCTGAATTTGAAGGAACCTCATTNGAGTTCATNCCATCGCTTGGCCCCTTTGAACCTTGGGCGATGGAACTAATGAGCGATATGTCTGTCGCCGCTAATAGTCCCCTAAATTGGAATGTTCTTAATATCAACGCGCGNACTCTCGANGATGGAAAGGCCAAACTTGAAGCAGGAGACGTTGCGTCAGCTAGCGGAGGGAAAGTAGTCGCCCTCACTGTTCCAATGACTCTAGCCCTTCACCTAAACTTTTTGGGTGGGTTCGTCCTAGACGCTCTCCCAGAATGGGAAAATTTCATTCTTTTATCAAAGGAAGACAAATTAGCAGCCCTTCGTGACCCTGATACACGAAAAATACTGGATGAAAACGCTCAACAAGAGGGGCCTCTCCGAAATGTAGCCCATTGGGGTGCGAAGACGATCTTCCATACTAAAGCTGACGAAAATGCCGATTTCGTTGGGAAAACTGTTTATGAGATTTCTGAAATCACTGGGAAAAGCCCTTGGGATACGCTGGTAGATATCGCCATCGCCGACGACTTGGAAACTTCGTTCGGCAATCCGGTGAATGACGAACCTGACGCTGATTGGGAAGCCCGCGTGGAAGTCTGGAGAGACTCTCGAGCTGTAATCGGAGCTTCAGATGCTGGAGCGCACCTCGACCTCTTTCTTAGCTCCAATTACTCAACATACATGCTTGGAGAGGCTGTTCGTAAACGTTCGCTATTGCCTCTAGAGGAGGCCATCCATCTTCTAACTGAAGTTCCGGCAGAACTTTATGGACTTCGAGACAGGGGAACTTTAAAGAAGGGCTCATTTGCTGACATGGTTATTATGGATGAGTTAACCATAGGGTCGAATCCAATAACTATCCGAAATGACCTACCTCTGGGAGCGCAACGATTATTCGCAGATGCAACAGGAATCGAAAGTGTCTTTTGCAATGGTAAAAAAATAGTTCATCAAGGAAATTTCACCAATGCTCGGCCAGGAAACCTCCTCAGGTCTGGTACGCATACTCAGAATCCCCCTCTTGACTGATTTCTTTAATCTCACTTTCACATCGTCTTAAGACAGAGAGTATTGTTCAAGATACACAAAGGTAGGAGAGAAGAATGGCTGAACCCGTAATTGTCGCAACTGCACGGACCCCAATAGGTCGCGCTGCAAAGGGAAGTCTTGTAGATGTCAGGCCCGATGACATGTCCGCTTTCATTGTGAAAGACGTTTTGAATAAAGTCGAAGGGCTTGACCCTGCTCAGGTGGAAGATATTATTTGGGGAATTGGACAGCCCGGAGGAGAGGGCGGTTTCAATATCGGCCGGATCATTGCTGTGATGAATGACATGGAAGTCCCTGGCGTGACCGTTAACCGTTATTGCTCTTCTTCACTCCAAACCATCCGAATGGCTGCACACGCTATTAAAGCTGATGAAGGTGACTGTTTTGTTGCTGGTGGCGTAGAGACAGTTAGCCGCTATTTACATGGAGCAGCTGACACAGGATCGCATAATGAGAAGTTCACANATGCTGAACAACGAAGCGCTGATCGCACTGCTGGTGATGGCGGAGACTGGAGTNCCGCTGATGGATTGCCTGACGTCTATATTGCGATGGGACAAACAGCTGAAAACGTAGCCGAACATTTAGGNATTTCGCGTGAGCGGCAAGATGAATTCGGTGTCCGCTCACAAAATCGTGCTGAAGAAGCGATGAAGCGGGGATTCTTTGAGCAGGAGATAACCCCNTATGAACTCTCTGATGGCTCAGTANTATCCAAAGATGATGGAATCCGTGAAGGAACTACTCTCGAAGGTGTTTCACAGCTAAACCCTGTCTTTCGGCCAAATGGAACGATAACTGCTGGAAATGCATGTCCTTTGAACGATGGGGCTTCAGCTGTCGTCGTGATGAGCGACACACGAGCNAGTGAATTAGGNATTCAGCCGCTCGCCCGAATAGTCGCCAGTGGAGTGTCTGCATTGAATCCTGAAATTATGGGACTTGGGCCAATAGAAGCTTGCCGGCAGGTGCTTGACCGAGCAGGGATGCAGATAAGCGATATCGACCTTGTCGAAATAAATGAAGCTTTCGCGGTTCAGGTACTTGGTTCAGCAGATGCGCTTGGAATCGATATCGAAGAACAACTAAATGTTAANGGTGGTGCTATAGCGTTAGGACATCCCTTTGGAATGACTGGCTCTCGAATTATGACAACGCTGATCAACAGCCTTCAGGATTCTGATAAACAATTTGGTCTAGAAACAATGTGTGTCGGTGGCGGACAAGGTATGGCCATGATCATCGAACGACTCAGCTAGCCAAGAAGAAATTCATGGACCGCCTAGATGGGAAAGTAGCGATAGTAACAGGCGGCGGGAACGGTGTTGGAAAAGAACATGCCCTACTACTCGCCGCAGAAGGAGCGAAGGTTGTTGTCAACGACCTAGGAGAAGATGCTGAATCTACTGCGAACGAGATTAATAATTCTGGNGGTAAAGCAATAAGCGTTCGAGGGAATGTCGCCGAATGGGAGACTGGAGAGAGACTAGTTTCTGCAGCGATTGAGTCGTTTGGGGACTTACATATTCTTATAAATAACGCTGGCATGCTTCGTGACGCNATGAGTTTCTCAATGAACGAAAAGCAGTTTGATGAAGTAATCGCTGTGCACCTAAANGGGCATTTTGTTTGCGCTCGAGCTGCAGCAGTCTTTTGGAGGAAAGAAGCAAAATCCGGCAAGGANTCTCCAAGAAGNATTATCCATACAAGTAGTGAATCTGGTTTATTTGGTGGTCCGGGCCAGTCTAATTATGCTTCTGCAAAAGGTGGAATACTAACCTTGTCCATAACCCTTGGAAGNGAGCTATCCAAATACGGGGTAACCACGAACGTAGTTGCTCCAAGAGCGAGAACTGGTTTAACGGACTATATCCAGTCCATGGCAGCTCCGGAAGATCCAGAAGATTTTGATATCTACGATCCTGCTAACGTTTCCCCGTTCGTTGTTTGGCTGTGCACTGACGAAGCTCAAGAAATCAATGGACAGGCGTTTATTGTTGGAGGAAGTGGAATTTGGTGGATGCGGAACTGGTCNCATCAGAACAATATAAAACTAGATGCGGAAAGATGGACCTTAGCTGCGATTGANAGCCATCGCGATCTCTTATTTGGAGAGATGGAAACAGGTTTACCAAAATTTGAGGCCCCNCCGTTTTCGTAAAGGGCTAAGNTTGATGCCCGTTTACTCGGGGTTTTCTCTGGATGAATCTTCTTGAGTTAACCCCTGTAATGCTTCAAGCGTAACGAGGTTGCTCTCTTCACANTCCAGCTCACCGGGGCGGCTAGGGTACGATCGTTTCCACACACCATCCTGAAGCGTAACGATCACATANCAAGGTGATGGGATCTTTTCGGAAGGGTTTGANACCCCATGTAGGCCATTCGCATCCCAAAAATTAATTGTTTTTGCTGCTTCTATNACGGCTTCCCTAGTTAAGCTNTNTGGGTCGTATGCAGCGGAATCTAGACCTACNGCACGTGATACTGCCTCTTGGAAAAGAAGCNCTGCACTCCAAGCGGCAACTCCGGCAGCTGAGGGCACTCCTNCAGAACCGTGGGTAGAGAGAAGGTAAAACAAATATCGTAGAAGTTCATCGCTAAGTTCAGCTTCTTCAATTGGGAGATATGGAAGCCATACAGATACCCCCTCACCGAGCTCACCAGCTGAGTAAACCCANCTCGGGCTATAACANTTTTGNCCACAGTCAATAAAGTCGAAACGGAAATCTGGGTCAATTTCCTTGATTGCTTTTAGGAGTGAAAGAAGTTGGTTACCGCTGTTTCTCCAGGTTAGGGATCGTGCATCCGACTCGATAAGAGATTCAGCCTCAACTAAAAAGTCAGTTTCAAAATTATAAATGGGGCTATGAATAAATCTATACCCTGTGGCGGTAGCNGCTTCGATAGTCTGATTTCCCCCTAAAACTAGTGGTGNAAGCTCTGGAAATAGGGTCGCTGCTCGCTCNACGGCATTTGGATTTTCTCGAGCGAAGTATGCAGCCCAACCAGCGTTCGTTACCTGAGAATATGCAGGATTAGATACGAACGTTATTTCCGAGTTGAGTCGTTGAGCAGAGTAGATAAATGCTGGAAAGTCGGGCAGATTGCATTCAGGTGAGGAGAGAAGTGATAGTCCTTCAGAGTCGTTAATTGAAGATGATCCAATCAGAGCAAAGTAATCACCACTACATACCTGCTCAATTGCTTCAGCGTGCCTCGATACTGCTGANTCTANCCTTTCAACTACTACCNTCCTGCCTGCAAGCTTTGTAGTTTGGTTTATGGCGGTAGCCCAAGCTTCAACAGCTTGCCAAATGCTCTCAGACTCCCCATCATTAATTGAAATATTTTCTTCGTCAGCGATAACAGCGATTCGAATAACATCGCTAGTCAGCCCGGGTTCAGTTGATACTTCTTCTACCGGCTCAGGAGAAGAAATATCTATGGGGGTTGGAGTAGGTGCTACTGGAGTGACAGTTGGCGGTGGAGAAACCGTAGGGAATATAGGATCAGAGCAGGCACTAGCTGCAAGAAGCGATACAGCTATCGCAACTGAAAGCTTAGAGCGTAAAATATTCTCCATACATCAAGACTAATGCGGAGTTCCCCAATAGTTATGCAGGTTTAAATTTCTTATTGCTTTCAACCTCTGCTGAGCCATGGCCAACATCTTGATTGTAAACATTGATATGACATGAGATTTAACTATGGTGAATGAGTGCCAACTTCTGATGCTTTCCCGCTTCCAAAAGCTTTTCTAGCGCTCAGCCAAAAACAATTCCGACGTTTTTACATTGGTTCTATAGCTTCGCAACTCGGATTCTGGTTTTCCCATATCTCCTATCAGGCGCTAATGGCAGACCTTACCGATGATGAATTATGGGTATCAATGCTTTTCGTGGTGACATTCACTCCAGTTCTAATACTGGGACCATTTGGAGGACTTTTAGCGGACAGGCTCGATAGGAAAAAGCTTTTACTAGCAACCTATATGGGGCTTATGGGTGTTTCATCGCTTCAGGTGATTTTGGTTGCCAGCAACGCTATCTCCCCTGTGATTTTACTTGTTACTTCTTTCATCGTGGGGCTAATTATGGCTCTGCTTGCTCCAGTCGTGCAGGCAGTAACTGCAAACACTGTTCAAAGCCAGTACCTTCCGAGTGCTATTTCTCTTCAAGCTATGGCTTCAAATGCAAGTAGAGTGCTCGGTCCTGCGCTTGCAGCACCTTTGGTCAGCAATAACCTCTTCGAAATATCTTGGTCTTTGTATGGAATCTGCGCAGGGTTAGCGCTTGTTGCTGCAGCTGGCATTACCTTATTTCCGTATCAACCAGATCAAGATAGCGTCCCGATACTTCACCGCCTCCTCGATGGCGTTCTCCATGCACGAGAAAAGAAACCCGCTGGTAGCGCTCTTACTCTCGTCGGAGTCATGTCTATCTTCGGCGTATCACACGTAGTCCTATCTCCTGCCTTCACAAGTGATGCCCTTGGCAGACCAGCAAGTGACTTTGCTTGGCTAGGGGCATCTACCGGATTCGGCGCACTTATCGGAGCTCTAGCAGCTGGGAGTTTTACCCAGCAGGCGACTCTTAGGAGAGGAGCTATTCTCGCTATCCCCTACTGCTTATTACTGGCAGGATTTTCTAGAGTAACCGATTTTACAGTTGCTGTTCTTATCCAGATCCTTGTTGGGTTTTTCTACATTGCTTCTTTTACGACACTGCAGGTGGTCGTTCAAGAAGTCGTTACCGAGAATTTTCGAGGGCGTGTAATGTCCCTATTCAATATCGCGTGGGCAGGGCTTGTTCCAATTGGTAGTTTACTGATGGGCCTTCTTGCCAGCGATACAGGCTTTGGGCTTGGGTCAGCAGATACGATCGGATTAACTTCGCTAATTTGTGTTGGATACGTTATTTCAACAGTGATCTCTGATGCTATTAAAACTGCTAATAGCAGCCGCAGTCACAATCAGGGATCGGGCGAGTAAGCTTTGGTGCTGGGGCAGCATTTCGCTACCCCAGCAGGTCTTTAAACTACTTAGCGGCAGCAAAGCCTTTATCTAAGTCGGCAATGATGTCATCAATATGTTCAATACCTACCGATAGACGGATAAGCCCTGGGTAAACCCCTGTGTCGGCCTGCTCTTCTTCAGTGAGCTGACTGTGCGTGGTTGAAGCTGGATGAATAACCAAGCTTCGTACGTCTCCGATATTGGCAACGTGACTGTGGAGCTCTAGTCCTTCAACGAACTTTTTGCCGGCTTCCACGCCACCCTTAATATTGAAAGCGGGGATAGCGCCATACCCTTTCCCTCCGGTAAGTTCATTTGCCCGTGAATGCCACTGGCTGCTTTCCAATCCGGCGTAGGCAACTGATTCGACCTGGTCATGCCCGTCAAGGTATTGGGCAACAGCCAAGGCGTTACTGCAATGGCGTTCCATGCGAAGGCTAAGAGTCTCTAATCCCTGAAGGAATAAGAAGGAGTTAAACGGTGTCGTTGATGCACCTAGATCCCGAAGCATCTGAACACGTGCTTTAATGATGTAGCTTCCATGACCTAACGCAGGCCAGTAAGCTAACCCTCCATAACTTGGATCAGGTTCGGTCATATTGGGAAATTTTCCACTTTCACCCCAATCGAAACTTCCTCCGTCAACAATGAGACCACCTATTGAAGTACCATGTCCGCCGATGTACTTGGTGGCGGAATGGACAACAATATCTGCTCCGTGTTCAAAAGGTCGAACAAGGTAAGGTGTCGCAGCCGTATTATCTACCATCAGAGGTACACCATTTTTATGGGCAATTTCACTAACCCCACTAACGTCAAGCCAGTTGTTTTTAGGATTAGGGTTCATTTCTCCATAAAATAGCTTGGTATTATCCTGAACAGCAGCTTGCCAAGCATCTAAGTCATCAGGATCTTCAACAAAAGTCACTTCAATCCCAAATTTTGGCAAAGTGTAGTGGAAAAGGTTATAGGTACCGCCATAGAGCGATGCGCCTGTGACAAGATGATCGCCTGACTCTAGAATCGTTAGAATTCCTAACGTCTCCGCAGCCTGTCCAGATGATACTGCGAGAGCACCAGGTATTCCGACAGCTGTCTCAGTAGCCCCCTCCAATGCGGCTACGCGCGCTTCGAATACACCTTGTGTGGGATTCATGATCCGGGTATAGATGTTTCCCATTTCTGCAAGCGCAAATAGATTTGCTGCATGTTCAGTGCTGTTAAATGTAAATGATGTTGTTTGGTATATCGGAACAGCTCTCGAATTTGTAGCTGCATCCGGTTCTTGTCCAGCGTGTATCTGCTGTGTTTCGAACTGCCAATCACTCATGATTTCCCTCCTGGTTGGAGGAGACCCTTCCGCTTTGACGCTTCCGCTTAGAATTTGTCAGGGACAATTACTTGCGCTTTAGCACCACATCCCCGAATAAACGAGAAAGCACCTTGGGTGTCCGTCCTAGGTTGCCGGGTCCATTATTATGAACCACTCTTAATGTTCCTTTGATTTAATCAGAAATGAGCAAAGATCACAACCTCAGCGTTCAGTTATTTAGAGATCTATTAACCTTGCCCGCCGCTAGAATCTTTCACGCTTTGCTTCCCCGAAGAGATCCAAGGCATCATGGAGCGGAGTTCTTTACCAATTTGTTCTATAGGAAGTTCATGTCCGGCTGCTTCTAGTCTTAGAAAGTTTTCTCGCCCACCACGTGATTCAGCGACCCATTCTTCAGCAAATTTTCCAGTTTGGATTTCGTCAAGAATGGTTTGCATAGTCGCTCGAACATGATCATCTATTACTCGAGGTCCTCTGGTAAGGTCGCCGTATTCTGCTGTATCTGAAACGCTATAACGCATTCCAGCTATCCCTTCTTCATACATCAAATCAACAATGAGCTTTAGTTCGTGAAGGCATTCGAAATAAGCTATTTCAGGTTGGTAGCCGGCGGATACAAGCGTATCGAATCCGCTCCGGACTAATTCGGTAATCCCCCCGCAGAGAACAACCTGTTCTCCGAATAGATCTGTTTCGCATTCTTCAGTAAACGTAGTTTCTATAACCCCAGCTCGTGCTCCTCCGATGGCATCAGCGTATGCTAGAGCAAATTCCTTTGCTGATCCGGATGCATCGTTTTCTACTGCTATGAGACACGGAACTCCTCCGCCTTCGACATATGTCCTTCGCACAAGATGGCCTGGTCCTTTGGGGGCGACCATAACTACGTCAACATTGCTGGGAGGTTGAATGAGATCAAATCGAATGTTAAATCCATGAGAGAACATTACAGTGTCTCCGGCTTCTAAGTTTGGGCCAATGTGGGCATCATAGATATCGGCTTGCTCAGTGTCTGGTAGAAGAATCATCACAGCATTTGCCCAGGCGGAAGCGTCAGCTATGTTCATGACTGTTAGCCCTGCTTCTTCTGCTTTAGCCACAGAAGAAGATTCTGGCCGAAGGCCGACACAGACCTCCACTCCAGATTCTTTTAGGTTTAGTGCGTGGGCGTGCCCCTGCGATCCATAACCGAGGACGGCAACTTTTTTCCCATCGATATATGACCTATCAGCGTCTGCTTCATAGTAGATATTTGCCATGAATTTCTCCTTAATCTTGATATAACGTTATCCGTATATTTGCCTGTTAGCCCCATACGAGTGGGCTAATAATTGTCTAACTACTACTGATGCTCGCAAGCGCGATTGTTCCAGTTCGTTGGATCTCTATAATTCCGAACTCTTCAAGTGAAGCTTCAAATTTATCTACCTGATTTACATCCCCAGAGAGTGAAACCATAATTTTCTGAGGACCAACGTTCAAGATGTTTGCTTCATAATTTTCTATGTTCTTCATGACTCGATCTTCTTGTCCATCGTTAACTTGAACTGTTGCCAGAAGGAGTTCACGAGTAACTGACTCTGTCGGTGCTAATTCTTGAATTTCGACAACATTTATCAATTTATCCAGTTGCTTGACGACCTGTTCAAGAGGAGCTGATTCTGCATCGACAACAATAGTCAGCCTGCTGAAGAGAGTGTTCTCTGTAGGTGCCACTGCGAGAGAAACAATATTAAATCCTCGTCGTGCAAATAATCCCGCTACTCGAGCAAGTACTCCTGGTTTGTTCTCGACTCGCACAACGAGCGTGTGTGAAGGTGTTGAGGAGGTCACTGTGTGTCCTGAGATGGGTGGACGATAACATCGCTATTTGATTTTCCCGCAGGAACCATTGGATAGACGTTCTCTGAGGCCTCAGTTCGGAAATCAATAACAACAGGACGGTCATCTATTTCGTTTGCCTGCTCGATGGCTGGCTGAACTTCTTCTGGGGTTTCGACGCGTATTCCTACACAACCCATCGCCTCTGCAAGCATCTTGTAATCTGGGAGGTCGGGTTGGAGGTGAACCTCGCTATACCTTTCGTCATAAAAGAGCTCTTGCCATTGTCGAACCATCCCGAGGTATCCATTGTTTAGGATGGCAATTTTGACAGGTAAGTTCTCTATCCGAGCGGTTACGAGTTCTTGATTCGTCATTTGAAAGCATCCATCTCCATCGATTGCCCATACCATTCGGTCGGGAACCCCAGCTTTTGCTCCTATAGCTGCAGGAACAGCAAATCCCATTGTCCCTAAACCTCCAGAGTTGATCCATGTATACGGATGGTTAAAATGCCAGAATTGACTTGCCCACATTTGGTGCTGCCCGACGCCAGACGCAACAATTGTGTCATCAGGGGTTAAATCTCGGAGCTGTTCGATCACATACTGTGGTTTAAGGCCTTCTCCTAATTCCCACTCGTCGTAGACAAGGGGAAATCGTTCTTTCCATCCGCTAATTTTTGATTTCCAATCGCTGCGATCAGGATGTTCCTTTGTCTGTTGAATCTGGTTGAGAGCGGCAATCAATTCATTTATTGTTTGTCCGACATCACCTTGTATTGCAACATTGGCGAAGCGTACTTTGTTGAATTCTGCTGGGTCGATATCAGCATGAATAATTTTTGCGTCAGGTGCGAAGCCATCGAGTCGCCCTGTAACACGATCGTCGAATCTTGCTCCCAATGTGATTAGTAGATCTGCTTCTTGCAACGCAGTCACTGCTGTGTAGTTTCCGTGCATTCCTGGCATACCGAGAGCGAGAGGATGGTCATCTGGAAATCCGCCTCTATTCATGAGTGTGGTAACAACATGGATATCTAACATCTCGGCGAGCTCTCTTAATTGAGATGCGGCTCGAGCTTTTAGTATCCCTCCCCCACTGTAAATTACTGGCCTTTCAGATTGAAGAATGAGTTCTGCTGCTTCTCGAACCTTTTCACGGTCTGGTTCAATTATGGGGTTGTACCCGGGAAGGTTATGCCCAGTTGGTTCATAATCATCAAATTGAGAAGCTGGGTTATTTGGGTCGACAAGATCCTTGGGGATATCGACGAGAACTGGGCCAGGTCGGCCAGTTGTAGCAATGTGGAATGCGTCATGGATGACCTGAGGAATTTCTGATGCTTCAGTGACTAGAAAATTATGTTTGGTTACGGCCATTGTTATGCCGGTGGTATCACACTCTTGAAAGGCATCTGAGCCTATGGCCCCACTAGCTACTTGGCCAGTAATACAGACGAGGGGAACCGAGTCAAGCATTGCGTCCGCCAAAGGAGTGACCATGTTTGTAGCTGCTGGGCCGCTGGTAACCATAGCAACTCCTGGTTTTCCGGTTGCGTGAGCATACCCTTCAGCCATGTGCCCTGCTCCCTGTTCATGGCGGACAAGAATGTGACGCATGCTGGAATCAATGAGTGGGTCATATGCTGGGAGGATCGCCCCTCCGGGAAGGCCAAAGAGTATCTCTACACCCTCTGCTTCGAGGTTCTTCATTAGTGCTTTCCCACCATTAGTTTGCATTACTCTTACCTATCGCTGTGATACTTTGACCCTTTAACGCTATCCAGTCTGAATCGAGTAGAGGCAGGAAATCTAGGAAATCAAAGAGTTTCTAGAAATTTCCGGAATTCGTGGGAGGCTTTAACCTTTCGCATACGCTCGATATATGGCTTCTGAATTAGACCCAGAGATACCTACGGGCCGCAATAGTGAGAAATTGCCTAAAGGATTCGTTTTTGTCGTTTTCGCTAGGTTTGTATCGAATGTGGCCTACAGGATGGTATTCCCCTTTTTACCAACTATCGCAAGGGGTATTGGAGTATCGACAGCCACACTGGGGACCACTCTTGCCCTGAGAGATCTAGTGGAAATTAGTGGCCCTGCATTGGGCAAATTAACTGATCGTCAGGGCACTAGAAGAGTTATGGTTGCTGCCCTAGGTGGTTTGGGGATGGCGGCGTGCCTTCAAGGTGCTAGTAATGGTTTAGTTGTTTTTACGTTCGCATTGATAGCTATCTCGATCTCGAAAGTTTCCTTTGATGTAGGCTCAAGCACTTGGACTGGAGCATCGGTGCCGTTCAGCGGTAGATCTAGGGCTATAGGCATAGTAGAAACAACATGGGCTTTTTCCTTCATTATTGGTATGCCGTTAGCTGCTTTACTAATACGTTTAGGGACTTGGCGGACTCCTTTTATCGCCGTTTCATTGCTGTGTTTAATTACGAGCTCAGCACTCTGGGTATATCTCCCATCATCTAGTTCCAGCAAAGGAAACACTTCTGGGCCACAGCAATGGTCTACATCCACACGGTTAATTCTTATAGCGATGATTGCTCTGGGGACCGGACATATGATGATGCTTGTTACCTTCGCCACGTTTCTCGAAGATCAACATGGGGTATCTACTTCAGGCTTGGGTTTAGTCGCTTTAATTATTGGCGTCGCCGAACTTATAGGTTCTGGAGGTGTCGCCATGTATGGAGACCGTATTGGGAAAACGATTGTAGCGAAATCAGCATTGCTCCTATCTCTCCCCCTTTCTCTTCTGCTACCTCTGGGGAGTTCAACTTTCGGCTTGGCTTTATTTATTATTGCGGCTTGGTTCATATGCACTGAGTGCGTGATTGTGTCGATGCTTTCAATTTGCACTGAATTGGATGGTGAGGCCCGTGGGAGGATGATGGGATATGTCTACGCTGGTTGGTCTATGGGAAGGTTTTTTGGAGCCATCAGCGGAGCGCTACTGTATGAATGGCGAGGAATTAATGCTGTGTCATTCGCGATGACGGGAGCTTTGATCATTGGTATGGCATTACTTCTAATAGGATTTCGTAGTTTTGATGATTCCCAAACTCAGTATGGTGTGATTCGCTAATGAAAAGAGGCGTCTATCCAGGTTCATTTAACCCTCCTACTGTCGGTCATGTGGCAATAGTTGAAGCAGCCATTCGTCTGCATGATCTTGATCGCATTGATCTAGTTGTTTCTGAAGTTGCTTTGGCTAAACCTTTGATTGAGAAGCCTTCACTAGAAGAGAGACTCCAAGTGATTAGTGCTTCTTTTGCAGACTTTCCTGAGGTGAATGTTCTTCAGACGTCATTGCAGCTTATTGCTGACATTGCTCGGGGGTATGATGTCGTTGTTATGGGTGCTGATAAGTGGGCACAGATCAACGATGTAAAGTTCTACGATAATGAAGCCCATATGCAAGAATCTCTTTCCAGCCTTCCGACGTTAGCCGTTGCACCAAGAGGCGGAGAGAATGTTGATGAAAGCATTCGTTTAGATGTACCTGAGACAATCGCTGAAGTATCTTCGTCCTCAGCCCGGAGAGCAAACTTCGAGTGGATGACAAAAGCAGCACAGCAATACTCTAGAAGGCATGGGATCTGGGCACCCTGATCCCTATAGGGACCAAAAAATATATATACGTAATTGTTCCAAATTCTAAAAGGTAATTAAAGTTTACTTAGCTTAATTTACTCGATTGGATACATGTGAAAGTTATTTCTTCTGTCTTTACTTTTCTTACTATGGTCGCTTCTCTGTGCTTTGTTGGAATGACGTCTGTTTCCTCAGCTCAAGCACCAGGTGGTGTTGATTCTCTTACGACGACTGGGGCAGGAGCAGTTATGGCATGCACTGGCTTTAGCGGTCGCCTTGCCGCTACGGTGACGTATACAGATGGCGTAGATTATGACTCAGCTTCAGATACCGTCTTTGATAGCACCTATCTAACGCAAGGCAATCTAGGCCTTGCTTTCGGTGATTCTGGTACCTACAGCAAAACGGTGCAATACATCGTTGAGGATGGGAATAGAGGAGCTGGCGAAGCTTTTGATGGCGGATACCAGCAAGAAGTTGACGGGAATTGGGTTAGTTTCGCATATGCAATTTATGAGAGTAACGGTAACTTTTGGAGCGAAACACCGGATGCTCTAATCGGTGGTAAACGCATTGCGTTCAATTGCAGTACCGGAGAACTCGACTCTGACCTAGATAAAGTATTCGACAGCGCCGACAATTGCCCATCAGTCGCTAACGCAGATCAAGCCAATGCTGACGGGGATAGTGAAGGCGATGCCTGCGACACTGACGATGACGGAGACGGCGTAATTGATGCAAACGATAATTGCCCATCAGTCGCTAACGCAGATCAAGCCAATGCTGACGGGGATAGAGAAGGCGATGCCTGCGACACTGATAACGACGGAGATGGCGTAGACGATGCAAACGATAATTGCCCATCAGTCGCTAACGCAGATCAAGCCAATGCTGACGGGGATAGTGAAGGCGATGCCTGCGACACATCTCCGAATCCTCAAGAACCCACTTCGATACCAATAGAAGGAGATGGTGATGATGAACAAGATAATGAAAGTAATAATAACGAATCCGATATCGGTGAAAGTAACGATAACGAATCCGAAGACGGTGAACAGGTTGAGGAACCGCTAATCACTGATGATGAAAACGAAGCTTCTGAAAACTCTGCCTCCGATGATATAGCTTCCGAAGATTCACAAGACGATAGCGGAAAATCAGAAACTCGAACTTCTGAAAATGAAGCCTCGGAAGATGGGGGCGATGCCGCAAACAAAACAGACTCAGGGGACTTTACAATTAATACGCGCAAAGAGATTGGCCCTAAGTCTTCAGACGGTGGTCCAAATACAGCTCTTATTATTATTCTTGTCGTCTTAGGTGCAGCCTTCCTGTTTGCCGCTGGCTTCTTTGTCAATAGGCGTAAGGCTTTAGGAGCTTTAACCAAAGATGAAGAACCCAAAAAGAACTTAGAGGACTCATGGCCAACCAATGGGGACAGAGACTTCAATGACTAACTATTGTGAGATGCTAGATTACGTAAAAACTTTAAGAAAACAGAAGAAACTGAGGTTTGTAGTCNATGAATGAACAACCTGTCCAGATGAATATCCACTCGTCACGGATTACNCAGCCNAAGAGCCAGGGAGCNTCTCAAGCGATGCTCTTAGCCACCGGTTTGAGTCAGTCAGATCTGAATAAGCCTCAGATCGGTATTGCAGCATGCTGGTACGAGGGAAATCCGTGCAATATGCATCTTGACGGCCTTGGAGTTCACGTGAAACAAGGGGTAGTTGACTCAGGTCTCGTCGGGATGCGATTCAACACGATTGGTGTTTCCGATGGTATGTCTATGGGAACTGATGGGATGTCATATTCCCTGCAAAGCCGAGATTTGATCGCCGATTCGATCGAAACGGTTATGGCAGCCCAGTGGTANGACGGCCTTGTGACCTTGCCNGGGTGTGATAAAAACATGCCNGGCTGCATCATTGCGATGGGTCGCCTAGATCGTCCAGCAATCATGGTCTATGGCGGCACAATCCGAGCAGGCTGTGGCACCATTGGAGGTGTAGAAGAGAAACTTGACGTCGTATCGGCCTTTCAGAGTTATGGGCAATTTCTAGCAGGAGCGATTACAGAAGAAGAACGTCAGACGATTGTGTCGTGCGCTATTCCAGGAGCCGGAGCTTGCGGGGGGATGTACACCGCAAATACGATGGCCACAGCTATCGAAGCGATGGGCCTGAGCCTGCCGTATTCGTCATGCACCCCAGCTGAGGATCCGGCAAAAATCCAAGAGTGTGTTACTGCTGGCGCAATGATGGAAATGCTTCTGTCGGAAGGATTGACGCCACGACGGATTGTCACTCGCGAGTCACTNGAGAATGCAATGGTTGTGACTATGGCACTTGGCGGGTCAACTAATGCTGTATTGCACATGATCGCTATGGCCCGTGCATTCGAGCTCGAGTTGAACCTTGACGATTGGCTCGCAACGAGCTCACGAGTACCGCTACTCGCTGACCTGAAACCGTCAGGACAGTATGTGATGGAAGACCTCCATGATGTTGGCGGTGTGCCTGGTGTGATGCGTTACTTNCTCGACGAGGGCTTGCTCGATGGCGACCAGATGACGGTTACCGGCAAGACGTTGGGCGAAAACCTGTCCGAGGTTCCACACCTCTTAAAGGNTCAAGACGTTCTTGCATCGCTCGAGGACGCAGTGAAGTCGAGAGGTCATATCTCAATCCTNCATGGAAACCTTGCGCCTGGAGGCTCGGTAGGAAAGATCACTGGGAAACAAGGCCTGCTTTTTACAGGGCCAGCGCGTGTGTTTGACTCTGAAGAAGACATGATTGCGGGACTCGAAGAAGGTCGTATCCAGTCGGGCGATGTAATTGTGATTCGTTATGAAGGCCCCAAGGGTGGACCAGGAATGCCTGAGATGCTGACACCCACCAGTGCGCTTGCAGGGGCGGGCTTCATCGACGATGTGGCCTTAATCACTGACGGACGCTTTTCAGGTGGAAGCCACGGTTTCATTGTAGGACATGTCGTTCCCGAGGCACAGGAAGGCGGCCCAATCGCTCTGGTCCGTGACGGAGATGTCATAACGATCGACGACGAGAGCCATGAGATAACACTNGAGATCAGTGATAGCGAACTCTCTGCTCGTGCCGAGCAATGGGAGGCGCCACCATTCAAGGCCACATCAGGTACCTTGTGGAAGTACATCCGCCTCGTCGAAGANGCATCCAACGGTTGCGTCACCGANGGCTGAANAGANTCNTTTTNNTNTNAAGCTGAGGAGTCGCCATCAAATATCGTNNNCACTAAGGCCACTCTGAAATTTGCGATGTAAGCTACGCCAATGCGCCTGAAAACTTTGTTTAAGGTTTTTGTTATTGCCCCTGCTCTTACAGCTTTGGCTGCAATGATCTTGGAACGTTTGACGTTGAAAAAAATCGACTCTGCACAAAAACCCCCCGATTGGGAAACGCCACGCTGGCCCAAAGGACATGTAAGTACTATACAAACAGATGACGGCGCTGAATTGGTTGTAGAAATCTCTGGCACGCTCACTGGGCCGGTAATAGTTCTCGTCCACGGATTATCTGCCGATCACCATTGCTTTGGGCCTATAGCTCAAAGTTTGATTCAGAAAGGCTGCTGTGTTGTTGGTGTAAATCAGAGAGGACACGGGGGATCAACTGTAGGTTCTGCTGGGTTTGGACCGGAACGCCAAGGGTTGGACCTAGGGGAGGTCCTACATGAGTTGGATCTCCAAGATGTTCACCTAGTTGGACATTCAATGGGTGGAATTGCTGCCATGTCGCTACTTACGATGGGTCCTTCCTCAGCTGGCAAAAGAGTAGCCTCCTTAACGCTGCTTTCAACCCTTGCAGATACAAGCGGAAAGATCCGACAGTTCTTCCTCGGCTTATCGAANCAAGCCTGGTACCAGAGATTAATAGATCATCCAGTTCACGGCCCTGTACTAGCGAGATTTGCCCTATTCGGAGTGACCCCGTCGCGACAAATGGTCAATGACGCTCTTGAGCTTGGACATCGTTGCCCTACCCCACACCGTATTGATGCTTCTCTTGGATTGCTTCAGTACGATATACGAGGGTTGCTTNCTCTCATTGATTTACCAACGACTGTGGTTTGTGGTGTGAACGATCTTCTGACTACGCATAGTGAGAATCAGCGAATAGCGGATTTAATTCCTTCCGCTGAGATGGTGACGGTTACGCAGGCCGGCCATATGTTTATATGGGAAACCCCCAACGAGATCACTGAAGCTATTCTTCGAAATGTAGATACGGTGACCAGCTAGCCCAAAAGTTAAATAGAAGCGGCTATGTTATCTAATGATGTCCGCACAATCATCGTGTACGTATCAACTATCGCTTTCTCTCTGTGCATTTTTTGCGCTTCGAGTCTATTGGGGTCATTTACAACTTCCATGAAAGCCGCTTTACTNGGGAAAGCATTGAATCTGACTTGATCCCATTCTCTCCCATCACCAACAATTGTACCTTCCACCCCGAACCACCCAGAAATACGAACACCTTGGTCGATGGCGACAGTGGCTGCTTTTGAAGTATATTCAGCCATTTGTTCTGGAGTTTCTCCTAACTCAGCACGATTATTAAATTTCACGACATGCAGGGCGATTATCGGACCGTCTTCACTGGTAGGCGGATGTTGTACCTTCTCCCAATCAGGAAGGGGACTTTGAGGGTTTGGAAAATCCATGGGTAGGCAACCCATAACGATTGTTTCTTTCATCCCTGCTTCCTTATGCACATGCTTTTCTTTGAAGTCTTTTCGCTGTTGCATATCGATGAACGACCGTCGCGTTGGATACTTGACTACTGCAATTCTGTCCCAGTCTCGGTCGTCTCCCAAGAGTTTTGTTTCAACATCGCCGACGTAGACGATTTCTGCTCCGATGGCTGCAAGAGGTTCGAGTGGTGTATAGAGATTAT
>PBPU01000093.1 GCA_002724825.1 Acidimicrobiaceae bacterium | reverse complement strand
TGAGTTGGCTTCGAAAAAAGACTTGCAAAAATGCGGTCGATGAGTGTGATGCATACGCAAGCATCAAAAGTCGATTTGGAAGAAAGGCCCCTTGTCCTCAAGAGAGGAAGTTGGGAGTGCTGGCTGGCGGGTTCGAATCGGGTAGATCTTTCCCCGCCAGCCAGCCTCCGCATCCGAAATCATTCTTCCGTCCGAAGACGGTTTCCAAATCCCGGCCGGATTGACAGTTGCTAACGCACCTGTCAGCCCTAGACGCCCGTGTCAGTTTCCTGACACGCTTCCTCATGCGTTGATTGCCATCCGAAGATGGTTTTCTTTTCACCAGTTCCCGGTTTGAATTGCTTCAAACCTGCGCCTCGCGCGGTGTTTCACTGACGTTCCACACCTCGCCCCCTGGTTTTCCTTCGTCTTGCGACTCTGTTCCACCTGGAGAAGGAGTTGGGAGTACTGACTGATGGTTCGAATCGAGTAGATCTTTTCCACCAGCCAGCCTCCACATCGAAATCCTTTCCGCCATCTTACGATTTTGTTCCAAACCTCGATTGGGTTGGCACGGTACGCGGACGCACCGTGCCGTCCCTTAGACGCTCTAATCAGTTACCTGACTTGCTTCCTGATGCGTTGTCTGCTGTCCGAAGACAGTTTCCTTTTCACCAGTTCCCGGTTCGGATTGCTCCGATCCAGCGTCCCTGAGAGAGGTGTCCTCCTTTCGGTTTTCACCTCGCCTCCTGGCATCTCTTGGTCTTTCGACTTTGAGTTGCCTGAGCAGGAGTGTGACATTACTGCCACCCCTGTCCCCCTTCGGTCCGGTTCTAGCATTGCTGCTTTTCCCTTCCCTGGGCCGGTTTCAACTGCAGTATTCACCGTCCCACGGTAGTTTGACTGCACATTGCTGTGTTGCCAATCAACCTGCACAGGATGTGCATGAGGGATTTGACGGCCGGCTCTTCGTAGTCAGCTGTTATGGATTTCAACTTTCTAGGTCCCTGAGGTTACCTTACGGCTTCCAGTGTTTCCCAGTTGGTATCGTCCAAGGTGCCGAAAACTCGTTCCTTCCGATTGATCCCTGCTCTTGCGAGCGGTGCTTCCTGTGTTCCAACACGAATGTTGGTGCGTACTTTGAGCCCAGCTCGAATACACGTTCACAAGACTATCCGCCACACCGAAATGTGGTTTCATTTTCCTGCGGGCCCACCTGCTAATCTTTGCAGATCGAGGTGCACCCCATCTCGCCCAACTTACGTCGGGTCTGATGGCCCACTACCGTTCCCGAATCGGGTCCCATGTGGGCTGGGGCCTGCCGGTAACGCTGGGCGCTCCGACACCACTCCTCGGGAGCGGCAAAGTTCATCTGCAACTGGAAGGACAATAAACCTTTGCATTTTTTGCCATGTTTTCTACCGGAAAAGCGGCAACTGGACCCCTTTTTCCAGTGGAGTGTATCAATGAGAAAATGTTCGTTTATGACCGAAGCCGACGCAGCTTTTCGGCCAAATCTGATCGATGTGATTCATCCTTTATTTCGTCAATTGAGGACAGCCTCCTAGAGAGTAAATCAGATTCAATGAGATACAGTGTTCCATCCTCTAAACCTAGAGCAAGATATTCGCGGTTTCCTTCAATCGAGGTCACTCTTGAATCTGATTCAGAACGGAGTAGAGGGGCGCCTTGAATTGCTTCTCGAACTTCAACAACCGATTTTCGTTTGTCCCATGAAGTGAACCAGGCACTTGCCTGGTCGTTGACCACTGGCCCGTACATTACATGCTCGATATTTCTGCCCAATTCAGTTTCGATTTGCCAGAGCAGTTTGCCTTTCTCATCGTACGATCGAGCAAGACCTTCAGCACCACCAAAACCTGCCCCCACAGCGCCTTGCTCGATAACAATCGATACCAAAAAGCCTGGTTCAGTTGCTGAAATCGATTCGATGGTGCCGGGCTGATTTGTGTATGTATCATCATCCATGACCATACCATCGTCGATGCAAGTCAATGTCCCATCGACGTGACCCACCACGGTGTGGGTCTGCGCGATGGTGCCACAGGTCGCAGGAGAGGAGGTTGGCAGAGGTGTGTGATACAACTCCTCAGGAGTCGCACGAATCATTCCACATCGTGGCCGACTTAATGGAAGAAATGCGACACCGTCCTTTCGCATGCTAATGGCCCATGGTCGCTCATCAATGGAATCCTGGTGGAGTAGTTTCCCCTCTGAATTAAAGCGCCAAATGGTAGACTCGATGAAATCGTTCATCTCCAAATCAAACACTGAAGAAGTGGCTAGAATGGTTTCACCCTCTGGTGTGCATGCGACTAAATCGCTGCTACCTTCGAGTTCATGTTCCCAACAGATTTCTCCGGAACTCAACTCAATGGATACAACATCACGGCCACATACCGCGTACAACCAGCGGCCCCCAACAGCAAAGTCAGAAACCCTGTTGCTGGCCTTTACAGTCCACTGGGTTTCGCCTTCCAAATCCCAGCAATGCAGGCCACCATCCCAATCCCCTGCAATCAAACGCTCATCATCGAGATGAAGAGCACTGATACCAGCATCCAAATTACGTTCAAACCAAGCCAAATCACGCAAATCGCGAAGTGGCGCTTCCTCCATGATTCTCATGGAACCATGGTTGCCTATTGGACTTCTGCTTTACGAAGTGACGCCNTACAGGGATTTGATCTTATCACGAAGGTACGCAATGAAGGGTTCCGGAGTGGGGGGTTGACCCGTTGCCTCCTCGATCAATTCTGCCGGTGTNAGGATACTGCCGCGGCCATGGACATTGGTTCGCATCCAATCCAATAGTGGAGCGAATTCCCCTCGGCGCCACATTTCCTCAAGAGTTTCCTCTCCTTCTAAGTCTGCTCGGGCTGCAGCCAACAATTGTGCACTATACAGATTGCCAAGNGTGTATGTTGGGAAGTAACCGAATGCACCCATCGACCAGTGGATGTCTTGTAGAACGCCTTGCTTTCGATCTGGAGAACGAATGCCGAGGTATTGCTCATACATGTCATCCCATGCATCTGGCAAGTCGTCAATATCCAATTCCCCGTTGATGAGACGTTTCTCGATTTCATATCGAATCATAATGTGAATATTGTAAGTCGCTTCGTCGGCCTCGACTCGGATCAAACTCGGTTCGACCATGTTTACACTGCGCCAGAGCATCTCACCTGTGACTCCCTCCATGTTTTGGGGGAAATGCTTCGACCAGTGAGGGATGGCCCATTCACTGAAAGCGAGTGAGCGCCCAACTTGATTCTCCCAAAGTCTGCTTTGTGATTCGTGAACACCCAGACCGTCCGCATGACCTGCAGGCTGGAAATCAAGATTGCGAGGACGACCTTGTTCGTACAAACCATGGCCGGTTTCGTGTAGAGAGCCGTAGAGTGAACCGAAGGGTTCAGCCTCATCATAGCGAGTTGTCCAGCGAACATCGTCTGGATTTGAACCGCCACAGAATGGATGAGTGGATTTGTCTCTTCTGCCTGCCTCGAAATCAAACCCAACTGCGGCCGAAATTCCGTGAGAGAGTTGAGCCTGGGCCTCTTCAGGCCAGTGGTTTGATTCAACCCAATTCATGTCAGGAGAGGCGCACTTGCCAACAGCAGAAATCAAAGGGACCAAGGCTTCGCGAAGTCCTGCGAATAGTGGGTCAACTTGAGCAACACACAACCCTGATTCATAGATATCGAGAAGTGCATCGTATGGGTTGTCTTCGTAACCAAGGTAGCCTGCAAGTTCACGATTGAGCTCAATCATTTCTGCCAAATCGTCACGGAAAATCGAGAAATCATTCTTCTCTCGTGCTTCTGCCCACGATACAATCGACTTGGATTTGTGTCTGGCGAATCGTTCGACAAAGTCTGCAGGCTTCTTTGTCGCCTTGTCATAGGCATCCCGAATCAATCGGAGGTTTCCTGCTGCGACCTCATCATCTGCGCCCTCCGCTTCGGCCGCAGCCAAGGATTGACCCATGGATGAATCAACCATCATCGAGTGACTGGTGCGGGACAACCATGCCAACTGTTCGGCCCGGAGTGGTCCGGCCTTGGGTGGCATCATGACCTCTTGATCCCATCCGAGAAGTCCCTGAATTTGTCCGACGGTTTCAATCTCTTTCATCTTCGACATCAGTTGCCCATATGCTTCGCCCATGCGCTGGCGTGATNGGTCTAAGTCTCAAAACCACCGATTCNATATTTTCCAATTGAGCGCGATACCAGTTGGCTTATATTGACAATTTCAGTGAGGCAACTGTGCGCCATATTCGACCGCTTCTACTGGTGCTTGTTCTTTGTTCAAGTGCTCTAGCGGGTTGCTTGTCGAGCACGGATGAAACAGAGAAGATTTCGCTTGAACTCAATTATGAGTACACCAATGGCACAATCGTACACNCCTATGTGGATGGTGAATTGGAATCCGCGACCCATGTTGTGTTGAATTTCGATTTTTCGAACACGGATGGTATGAATCGTTTGAGTTTGTTTGGNATTGAGTTGGTTGAGCGAGAAGAAACAATCACCGTCGATGCCCTAGCCGAATCAATCGTATCTGTGGAATTTTCATCGCACGGAATGTACACACTCAAGGCCTTTGCAATCGACAATCAGGGTGTGAAGGAAACCACCGAAATTGTGGTGAGGATGGAATTGCGAATGGAGTGGTTTGAATCCAATACTTACGAACCGATATCCTTGGTTATCGACCCGATTCCGGCCCATGGAGGGGCATCACCCGATACCATCCATATCCACTCCACAGTTGAAAATCCAGAATTGATTGCAGGCCGTGAAGTCGAATTCACTTGGAGCCTCGTTGATGGAAATGAGGATGCGTGCCAGGTTCGGAATGGTCTGGTTCATGATGGTGAATTTGTCGATTGGGAAACCATTCACTTCAATACTTTCCAAGTGCATGAACTGAAAATCGATTATGATTCAGGTCAAGATTACATCAATATCGATCATTCTGTACTGATTGCATACAGTGAAATTGAATCAACTCCAACATTGACGAATGATTGATCATTTAAGTCGCTGATTCTCGAGATAATAAATTACAATTTTCAATTATTAGTTCTGATTAAGTATCCAACCACATGCCCCGAAATCAACGCGAGGCATCACAATGAGTGAAGAAAGTGAAGAAGACCGAAGAATCCCTGTGACTGTATTGACTGGTTTTTTGGGGTCAGGAAAGACAACCCTGCTGAACCACATCCTAACTAGCACAGAACACAAGATGAAGTTCGCCGTCATTGAGAATGAATTCGGTGATGTGGGTATCGATGAGAATATTCTCGTTGAGAGTTCTGAAGAGAGTATCATTGAGGTGATGAATGGTTGCATTTGCTGCACCGTTAGAGGTGACCTCACTGAATTGTTGGATGAAATGTATGACCGAATCAAAGATTTTGATGGGGTTCTAATCGAGACCACCGGTCTGGCTGATCCCGCCCCTGTGGCACAGACCTTCTTTGTCGATGAACGCGTAGTCGAGCGCTACAAGTTGGATGGAATCATTACAGTCGTTGATGCGAAACACATCATCCAACACGTCGAAGAAGAGAAGCCTGAGGATGTCGAAAATGAAGCGGTGGAGCAACTGGCCTTTGCCGATCGAATCATGCTAAACAAAATTGATTTGGTTTCCGGCGAAGAGTTGAAAGAAGTTGAAAAAACAATCAAATCAATCAATGGCTTCGCCCCTATTTATCATACTGAAAATAGCATTATTGACCCCAAGAATTTGATTAACATCGGGTCCTTTGATTTGGAAAGAACGTTGGAGATGGATCCTGAATTCCTCGACACAGATTCTGAACATGAGCATGACCAGCGTGTCACCTCGACCAGTTCAAAATTTGAAGGCGAGTTGAACGTCAACAAATTGGAGCGTTGGATCGGATCACTGATGCGCGATAAAGGCGAAGATCTGTTCCGATACAAGGGTGTACTTGCCGTAAAGGGGATGGACCAGAAATTTGTTTTCCAAGGTGTCCACATGCTGTTTGGTGGCGATTTTAGTGATGAGATTGGACTTTGGAAAGAGGGTGAAAAACGTGAATGTCGGTTCGTATTTATTGGTCGAAATTTGGACCATGAAGCCTTGCAGGCTGGATTGATGGAATGCAAAGCTGAGGACCTTCGCTTCAATGTCGGAGATTTCGTCTATGCGAACATCACTGGCGGCTTTACCAAAGGTAAAATTCTGAAGTGTTGGGATGAAGGAAACCCATATCGAGTTGAAATCCAAAATGATGAGAAAACCAATGTTTGGGTGCCAATTGATCATGATGATTTCGTTCGCGTACCCCCAACCCAATTTCATTGATTGAGCTGATACAATGTCTGCTCAGGTGGTTGTCTGTAACGGCTGCTG
>PBPU01000092.1 GCA_002724825.1 Acidimicrobiaceae bacterium | reverse complement strand
TCTCCAGCTACCATATGGCCGGCGCCGCTGACATCGACGTAAGAAGCATCAGGAAATTCTTTGAGGAATTCTGCAGCTTCAACTTCTGTTACGAGGTCACTAAGCCGCCCCCTAACTAGAAGCATTGGAGCCGCAATCGATAGACATAGTGAATTGAGGAATTCGGGGTCTTGCATTTCTACCCTTTGTTTCGTATTAGAAGTTTCTAAAAATGCAGGGTCCCAGTGCCAGTACCATCTTCCATCACGTTTATGAAGGTTCTTCTTCAACCCCTCCAAACCTGCTGGCATTTCTCGTTCAGGATTATATGCAGCTATTGCTTCAGCTGCCTCTTCTAAGGTCGCGAACCCTGTCTGAAGATGCTCTAGCATGAACGACTTAACTCTTTCTGCGCCTGTCCGGTTCATGCGTGGAACGATGTCAACAAGAACCAAAGAACGGATCGATTTGGGGCGTAGGAGACCCTCTAAATACATACCTGTAAGGCCACCTAACGAAGCGCCTACTAGCACAGGGACTATCCCTTCCTCTTGGAGAATAAAGTCAATGTCTGCAGCGAAACCGTCAAGGCCATACTGCTGGTCCGGAACCCAGCTCGATCTACCATGCCCACGCAAATCTACGGAAATCGCCCACCAGCCCTTTTGGGCGATCTCTGAAGCAGTCGAACCCCATGAATGACGTGTCTGTCCCCCACCATGCAATAGCACAACAGTATCTTCACTTTTTTCACCCCAAAAGTCAGCTTCAATTTGGACACCAGAGGCTGTATCGAAGCGCTTAGTCACACATCTAACTGATTCCATTGGTTCTATCTTTCAAGGGGGTTCCTACACGACAATATTGGAGTTTCTCAGATTGTTAATCTCGTTAGAGTCAAAACCTACTTCAGAAAGAATTTCATTCGTATGCTCTCCGTAAGCTGGCGCTGCGCTTGGCTCAACTTTTTTTTCAGCTGAGAAACTAGCGCCCTGACGAGGGACGCGCATCTTCCCAATTGTTGGGTGAGTTACTTCTATAACTGCCTCTCTAGCTACTACATGAGGATCATTAGAAACCTCACTTGGATCAAGGACAGGAACAGCTGGGACGTCAGCATCTAAACATCGATCCAATACTTCACCGCTTGTAAATTGAGAGACCATTTGTGCAAACGCTTCATACCAATCTGTAAAGTTTTTACTTCTGTTNGAAGCTGANGAGAANCGANNATCNTCNGCTAGATCCTTGTCGNNTCAANGCTNTNCAAACAGCGTNCCACTGCTTATCGGTTCCNGCAGTTACTGAAACCCATCCNTCTTCAGTTGCGAANAGNTGATAGGAGCCCAAGAGNTTNGGAAAGTGCAANGCNTCNCNATCNAGAAGAGTTTCNTGCATCATNACATCNGGCCAGTTAAANGCAATNTTCGCTTCAAACATGGAGATNTCTACNTGCTGGCCTTCNTTNGTATCGTTTCTTCGAAACAATGCTGCTGTTATNGCCTGAGCAGTAGTTAAAGCAGCGACCTTATCGGCCACCATCCCGCGAATAAGCATGGGCTCATTATTCGTTCTTTGTGCACCAGCCCAACCTGACAATGCTTGGATTACAGGGTCATAAACGGGTCGTTCACTGTATGGGCCAGAGGCCCCAAACCCTGAGGAAGAAACATAAATCAACTCAGGAAGGTCATCGTGTACCTCTGAATAGGAGAACCCTAGACGGTCTACCGCACCTGGTCGAAAACCTTGAATGAACACATCCGCATCCTTCAATAATCTCCAAAGTACTTGTTTCCCATCTTCAGTCATGAGATCGATACCTATGGAGCGTTTCCCCGCATTTGCATTTGCGAACCAACCAGATATGCCGTTCTTGCGACTACCGTACATTCGGAGATCATCTCCACCGGTCGTGTTCTCGACCTTAACGATTTCTGCCCCCTGAGTTGCTAAAAGATACGTAGCTCCAGGTACCGCTATCATCTGACCTAGTTCAACAATCTTTATTCCCTCTAAAGGACCAGCCATTATTCTCCTTATACCTTGGCCAATTTAGTTCTGATTGAACCAGATACTCAACTCTCCAACTGCATAAACGNATTTCGATTAACTAGCAAGAAATGAGATCNGNATNCCTGAAAGAAATTTGGANATCTATAACNCTTGNCAANTTCACCTGNNTCAATNGCTCTATCANGANTGGAAATACAAATCTCAGAACATGATCCTTTTAACCATGGACAAAGTAGGTAGGGTCCTGGTCTGGGTCAGCGGTTCGATTTACAGGGCAATCATTGGCAATATCTAAAACTGCCAATAGTCTTCCCATGCCAAGGCAGAAACCTATCAAAGCGATAAGTTCAAGTATCTGCTGATCAGTGAAATTCGTTTTCACCTTCTCCCAGAACTCTTCATCGTCCTTTAACGCAACATGATCAAAGACAAATCTCTCAGCCATCTCAGCAGCGAGTTTCTCTGGAACTGTAAACGCTCCTATCTCTTCGTATTCAGATACCCGATGATATAGATCTTCTTCAAGTCCTTGCTGCATCGCCGATGCAGAACGAGTATCCATTCATATATGGCACTCATTAATTTGGGCGATCCGCATACGCGCAACCTCGCGAACACGGGTATCAAGCGAGATCTGCGTATAAAGAGCGTTCCCTGCAATACCAATCCCTTTTGCGACATTTGNTTGCAAAGCCCACATTCGACTTCGTTCAAGACCTTCACCTTCCGGAATTGCGATGCGCGCCATGAGGTCTCCTTTCTAATCGGATTTTTTGGTAAATCCGGACTAGGTTTAGCTTAGCCCATTAGAGATTTTTGAGAAAGGCAAACTTACTTGTGACACAATTTGACCTAAAACAAATAGACCACCTTCTCTCAACAACACGAGCAGTAAGAAAACGCCTGAACTTAGACAAACCAGTCCCTAGAGAATTAATACTTGACTGTGTTCGTCTCTCTACGCAAGCTCCTGCTGGCGGCAACTACCAAAAGTGGCGATGGGTAATAGTTGATGATCCATCGAAGAAGAAGGTCATAGCTGAGGCATACCGTGAAGCTTACGCCCCTTATATAGAACAACAAAAAGGGGCTGTGGCATCTAAAGTTCCTGAAAGCTCAACCATTGGAAAAATTATTTCATCAAGTGATTACTTAGCGGAGATACTGGAAAAAGTTCCTGTTTTAGCTATCCCCTGTTCGCTAGGTAGCCCAGAAGATATGGAAGAGGGACTGGGAGGAGGACGCCAAGGATGGTGGGGCTCAGTTCTACCTGCAGTTTGGAGTTATATGCTCGCTGCTCGTTCAAGAGGGCTGGGGACAGCATGGACCACGCTACACCTTCGCTATGCGAATCGCGTTGGTGAACAACTAGGGATTCCAGAAACGGTCACACAACTAGCGTGTATACCAACGGCGTATTACACAGGAGATGATTTTCGACCCGGGGCTAGAAAACCAGCTGAAGATGTCACCTACTGGAACCATTGGAAAAAGACTGAAATTTAAGAACCTGAATTTTCTTCAGCAGTGCGGACATGGTGGCGGATCACTTCATCTACGATTAGCCGAAATACTTTTACCGAAAAATCTGGATCCATCCCCACTTCTGTAGCAATTTTATGAAGACGTTCAATTTGTTGTGCTTCTCGTTCAGGGTCACCGGCAGGCATTCCCTGCTCTGCTTTTAAAATTCCCACAGCCTTTGTGATTTCAAACCGTTCAGCAAGCAACCGAATAAGTTTTTCATCTAGCTGATCTATTCGTTCTCTATGTTCAGAAAGTATCTCTGCACCCATATATCTACCCGTTTCCGAAACGCCACCCAGTAACTAGCTCGGCTTCATCATCAAATACTTACATTGGATCCTAGCCCAGACAAAACACTGATACGTTAGCATTTCATCCTGGAGGAGAAAGATACAACCAAAAATGGCCTGCAGAGGTCGATTATGAAAAACTACCTCCATGATCCCTAAAGACGAAACTTTCAATGGAACATGGCCCTATCAACCCCATTTCAGCCAGGCTGCTGGTTTCAGCCAGCATTATGTGGATGTGGGGCAAGGAGAAGCCATCATCTGTTTGCATGGTGAACCTACTTGGGGGTATCTCTATCGAAAAATGATCCCGCCATTAGCTGAAACTAACCGGGTGATAGTTCCTGATCACATGGGCTTTGGGAAAAGTGAAACTCCCTTAGATCGTGAGTACACACTTAAATCACACACTGAAAACTTAGCTTCACTTATTGATGATCTCTCTTTAGATGAAATTACTTTTGTTATGCAGGATTGGGGAGGTCCTATAGGAACGGCATACACAGTTCGTCATCCAGAGAGGGTAAAACGCCTCGTGTACATGAATACAGTTGCTGGATATGGAACGGTTGCAGATTCAGTAACTCCATTAAATGAATCGCCGTGGTTCAAGTGGATAGGTGAAGGGCTAGATTCCGGCCGGACTGAGCAAGTTCTCCGAAATGCTGGATCAACGGTGCTATCGATAATGAAAATTATTGGCTTTCAGAATTCAAGCATAATTGATGACACATGGATTAAAGCATACAGCATGTCATTTCCAAGCTATGAGAGCTCAATTGGTGCATATGAATTCCCTATCGATGCTTATCTTGGCCGGATAGTCGATTATGTTCTCGAAGGCGCTGATGGTGTCCCTGCGCTTAAATCAAAACCAGCTATTCTCCTTGAAGGACTTGAAGATCGAGCGATTCCTCCGGATCGCGCGATAGAAGGTTTCAGGTCACTATGGCCAAAGGAAAAGATTATCGAACTGCCAGGTGTTGGCCATTTCTGCCAAGAGGACGCCCCAGACCTACTTGTATCGCATATTCAAGACTTCCTAGAAATAAATCCATAATGAAAAAGAAGGAAGATAGAGGCTTTCCCCTTGCTGAAGAAGTCCGGGCAGAGCTTTGTGGCGACGGAGGGCCTTGGGAAACAGCCCTAGAAGATGTCCTAGGCGAGCAGTTGCTGGTATTCCGAAACCGGCACCGAAATTTAGAAGATATGTTTGACGAATTCACAGAAAAGTGGAGCGGACGTGAATGTCTCGTCTTGGGCGATTCAAGAATTACCTATGATCAACTACCAAACATGGTTAGAGGAGTCTCCGACCGGCTTACTAACGAACTAGGCGTCCGATCTGGCGACCGAGTGGCAATACTTGCAGCTAACTCGCCAGAATGGGTAGTTTCTTTTTTTGCAGTTACTTTTCTGGGCGCTATCGCGGTTGCTATCAACGGCTGGTGGACTGCAGCAGAGATAGATCATGCTCTTCAGCTTACGAAACCAAAAGTACTAATAGGTGATAGCCGTCGTCTCATGCGGGCTAACAATATTGATAGCGAAATAGCTATCGTTGATATTGATGAAACTCCGGAATTTTTTACTCCTATTGAGGTGAGCAAAATCGGACAGAATGTTCTTGAAGATGACCCCGCACTGATTCTTTTTACTTCTGGAACTACTGGAAGAGCTAAAGGAGCTCTTCTTTCCCATAGAGGCCTCATAGGATTCGTAGATGGCACTGTGCATAACGCCCAAGAAAAAACTACCATTGCTCTTCGGCAACTTGGTATAGATCCATCTTCTCTTCCCAGCCAGCAGGATGTCGTGCTTGCCACTTCTCCCCTATTTCACGTATCAGGCCTTCTAGCGGGAGTTCTCATGAACATGGCGAATGGGGCAAAGATCGTTTTTCGTAAAGGGCGTTTTGACGCAGAAGATGTTCTGAAAATAATCGAAACAGAGAAAGTTACGAATTGGACTGCCATTGGAGATATGGGACCTCGAGTTATGACACATCCAGACTTCCTCGAGTATGACACGTCAAGCCTCACAAGAATGAGTAGCGGCGGAGCTCATCTCTCTCAACATATGCGAGATCAGATAGAGAAACATTTCCCTCAAGCTGCTTTATCAATTGGGCAAGGATACGGAAGCAGCGAGTCCTGCGGAGTTGTTACCTCTATTGGTGGACAAGAGTTCAAAGAGTACCCTTCATCTGCTGGGAAAGCATGTATGGGGTTCGAAATCGAGATACGAGATGAGAACAACAACACCCTCCCAGATGGAGAAGAAGGAGAAATCCATGTGAAGTCGGCCTACACCATGTTGGAGTATTGGGGAGATCCTAAAGCGACTAGGGAGACAATCAAACCGAGTAGATGGCTTGCCATGGGCGATATTGGACGAGTAGAAAATGGGCTACTTTTTATAAATGCCAGAGCTAGAGATATGATTATTAGGTCTGGTGAAAATATCTATCCAGTTGAAATTGAGCACCGTTTAGAATCTCACTCCAGCGTTTCTGAAGCCGCTGTTTTTGGCGTTGAACATCAAGACAAAGGGCAAGAAGTCAAGGCCATAGTTGTTCCGGAAGGGGATGCAAGTCTAGATGCAGATACTTTACGAGAATGGTGCAGTGAGACACTTGCGGATTATAAGATTCCAGTTATTTGGGAATGGAGAAGTACTGCTCTCCCTCGAAATGCAAGCGGCAAGGTAGTCAAAAGAGCGTTAACAGGAAATACGGAACTCAGTTCCCATCAAGACTAAATGTAAAAGAAAGCTAGCCCGAAGTTTGTAATTCCTCTTCAGAAATCCGATGAATTTTAACAGGAATAGCGCTCATAATCGGAAGTCCGGTTATTCGATCAAATCCATTATCGCTTGTTACTAGCCTATTTGTTGGAGTCCCGATATCTCGAACTTTCTCATCAGTCAACGAAAGACCTCCCCATGAATGAGACATAGCAACAACTCCACGTTTAATTCCAGGGTCACTCTCAGCTACCCCAACAACCGAAGCTCGTGGCGAAGAGATTTTCAATAGGTCACCAGGTTTAGCACCAAAGTTATCAAGATCCTCTGGGTGAACATATGCATAATTGGTGGTTGCCACGTCAGCCAAACCGGGAAGTTCAGAACCAAGAGAATTTAATGCATGCTTTAATCTCCTACCAACAAGCCTAAATGGATATTTCTTATGGTCTATACCCTTAAAAATCTCCAGACCTGTTCTTTCATTCTGTACTTCTAATAACTCTTCATAAACATCGGGGGGGCAAACAGCAAACCTAGCCTCACTATCGGGATCGCCATCAATTACGCGAATAGGTTTATCGTGGATAACTCCACGATTTTTTCTCCATTCTGAAATCGGAAGCCTTGCATCAGCGTAAACATAGTCAATGACATCACCATCACTAAGTGAGTCTTCTACTGGCAAGTCGCCTCCCGGAAGCACAATTGGTGTCCCTCGTCTGGAAGCTAAACCTGCATAAACCTCCCACTCATTCAAAACATCGTCACCGGATACAATAATTGGGTCAGTGTAATTTGTGTAGACTTTTGGGAACCGCCGATCCATCACGTTTGGAACATCTGCACGCTCTAACTGAAGCCGAGGGGCAAACACGTAATCAGCTAATTCTGCTGTTGCAGTCATACGGTGGTCGATAACAACTAAAAGCTCAAGGTCTTCCATAGCTTCTAGGGTTTTCTTTTGATCAGGCCACGCTTGTATCGGATTTCCACCGGAAACAATTAAGGCGCGAACCTTCCCATCCCCTTCCAAGAGGATTTCATCGTTCAAAGCATTAGTCATCATTTCACCAGCGAGACCTCGTAACCCACGAACCCGATGTGAAGCTCCCGGCGTTGGGTCACTTGGAGGAACTACCTGGGCGCGTCTTGTATCACCAGGAAATAACATATACGGGCTTTCCAGAGTCTCCCCCGAACGTAAGACTCTCCCACAAATGACATTTAGTGTTAAGGCTAAGGTCTCCATTAGCGTCCCATGTGGGGCCATATTCGGGCCTGTTCCTGAACCCGCAGTTCCCCTGGGTCCCGAGGCAAAAGTTTCCGCGGCAAGATGAATGTCAGTAGCCGAAACCTCACACCTTTGAGCGGCATAATCAGCTGTAAAAGGAGTAATAGCCTTTCGAAGTAAATCTAACTGATCCGATTCGACATATTCTTGACAGAACTCTTTGTCATGGAGTTCGCTGGTCAAAATTATATTTAAGATTGCTGCAAGTAAGGTAGGGTCTTCTCCAGGTTTCACCTGAAGCCAAATATCTGCATGGTTGGCGAGTTCACTTTTTCGGGGATCAATAACGATAAGCGTCAAACCCCTATCCTTTGCTTCACGTAATTTCACAAAGGGGTCAGTCCCTTGTAAGCCGCTGGCCGGGCCGTAGCTCGAAACAAGTGGGTTATAACCAACAGCAAGAAGAACATCAGAATTGGAGAAATTCTGCCATCCGGCTTCCCAAGAGCCGAGTCGAGATAAAGAACTCCTATGAGCAGGCTGATCGATAGTGAGAGACGTATAGAAAGATGGCGAGTCGAAACCCTTATGCCAAGCTGCGCCTACAGCAACTCCTACACTATTTTGGTAGGCGCCGGTGCCAATATACGTTGCTATTGATCTTGGACCATGTTGTGAAACGATATGGTCTATTTTTTCAGCTATTTCATCGAGAGCACTTGAGGAACTAACGATATCAAACGTTCCTTCAGGATTTTTTTTCAATGGAGAGCGAAGACGGCTAGGGCTATGGTACTGATCTGCCAGTTGCCGGCCTTTGATACATGTGTAACCACGGAAAAGAGGGTCACTTTTATCCCCACGAACTGCCACAATTCTTTTTTCATCTTCTATATCAATTTCCATCGGACAAGCAGCATGACAAATACGGCAGAAGGTTTTAGCTGTTTCAATCATTAGTCCAACTTACAGCATTTAAAAGGGAAACAACAGAAGAGAAAATCTACTAATTAAATGCCACTGCAAAGTGGCAGATATTTCAAGAACGTGGGATCTTTGGATATGACCTATGAATGCTTTGAAGTAACAAATGTTGGAAAAATTGCTCATGTCCAGATGAGTCGTGGAGAAAATTTAAATACTATGGTTCCTTCATTTTGGAAAGAATTACCCGAAATTATCAATGCCATTAGTGACGAAGGAAGAGCAAGGGCAATTGTGATCTCGTCTACGGGACGCCACTTTTGCGCTGGAATGGATCTTGCAGTGTTTACCGAAGGCAACCTCTCTGGAGAGGGGAAAACCGAGCGAGGGCGACTGAACGCAAACACACGGAGCAGTGCGCTTCTTCTACAGGAAAGCTTCAACTGTCTCGAACGTGCCCGCATGCCAGTACTTGTTGCTATTCAAGGTGGTTGCGTGGGTGGAGCAGTAGATATGGTAACTGCCGCCGACATGCGATATGCAACTGCCGATGCGTGGTTTTGTATTCAAGAGATAAACATCGGCATGACCGCAGATGTAGGAACACTTCAACGACTACCAAAGCTAGTTCCCGAAGGAGTAGTTCGTGAGCTTGCGTATACTGGCCGGCGCATGTCAGCGCAAAGAGCATATGAAGTTGGATTAGTCAACCAAATCTTCGAGACACATGAAGAACTTGTTGAAGGCGTCCTTGATATCGCAAATGAGATTGCTACGAAGTCCCCGCTTGCTATTTGGGGAACAAAAGAGAGCGTGAACTACGCCCGAGATCATTCCGTCGCCGATAGCTTAAATTTCATTGCAACATGGCAAGCAGGAATGTTCCAGCCAAAGGATATGGCTGCAGCTTTTGAAGCTCAAGCAAGTAGCGAAGATCCAGACTTTGATGACCTTCCTCCAATGAGAAAAGGCTTAGGTAGTTAGTCGCAAAACTTTACTTTGAAAGTAGCCTTCTGCCTATCAGTTTTAGACAAAGTGTTTCATCTGCGCCTTCGAAGATCGACAACACTCTCGCATCAACAAACAGACGACTAACCACGTACTCTTCGGCATAACCGAAACCACCATGGAT
>PBPU01000013.1 GCA_002724825.1 Acidimicrobiaceae bacterium | reverse complement strand
CCGGAGCTTCTTCAGCTGGTTCCTCTTCAGGAGCCTCCTCTACCGGAGCTTCTTCAGCTGGTTCCTCTTCAGGAGCCTCCTCTACCGGAGCGGTTGCTGTTTGCTGTGAGGTGCTTGATTTTGTTCCATCATCACAGCTTTGAACGAGAAGAATAATTCCAAGAACAGCAACTATTGCGACCAATAAACCGATAATTGCGTTTTTTTGTTGAATGGAGCCACGAGGCTCTGGGTCACTCCGCATATCTTCTGGTTCAAATAGATCAGACAATCTGGCCCCAATAAATTAGCGCTTTTGCTTGAATCTAATGTATAGAAAGCTACTCCACAGTTCAACTCTTCTTCTCCAGTAGTTGGAAACATCATGCTTACGTTGTTTGAAAAGTAGTGTCTAAGTTAAGATCTTTCTTATGTCCGGCACTTTAGAGTCACACTATGGGAGCGAAGGAATAGTCGACCGTATTGTTGACGCGTTGGACCAGGCTGGAACGGATGCAAGCTCTCTGACTCCGGATTCTTTTGCAGGTGCTGACGAGTTTCATATCGGTGGAAGAAAGGGAAGCGAACTCGTAGCCGACCTTTTGAACATCGAAGAGGGCAGCAGAATTATCGACCTCGGTTGTGGCATCGGAGGACCTGCGCGTTTTCTCGCACGCACTAAGGGTATTCATGTGACAGGGATAGATCTAACCCCAGAATTTGTTGAAGCAGCTTCGGCCTTAACCCAACTCGTCGGCATGTCCGACAAAGTAGACTTTCACGAAGGTTCGGCAACCGACATCCCTTTCGGTGATGATTCTTTCGATGCCGCAACCATGATCCATGTAGGTATGAATATTGCTGATAAAGCCTTAATGATGAGCGAAATGGCTCGGGTAACCCGATCGGGTGGTACGGTGCTGATCTATGACGTTATGCGAATAGGAAGTGGGGATCTCAGATACCCGATGCCATGGTCTTCCACACCGGAATTCAGTTTCCTAGACACGCAAGAAACATACGAACATGCAGCATCCAAAGCTGGATTAAGCCTTGTCTCTGCTCATGATCACAGTGAAATGGCNAAATCNTTCTTCAATGATCCCCCGCCAAACCCAGCACCCGTGAATCTNGTTCACCTAATGGGAATGGAAATGCCAACAATGTTTGCTAATGCCAANGAAGCAATAAANGCAGGTTTTATGGGNCCTATNATTCTGACTTTCAAAGCGTAGAAGAGAAGATTTCATTCCTTAGAGCTAGCTNTTATTCACTTTCTTCTTTTGTTTGGCCGCCATGGGCGAGACTTGGAGCGAACTGNAGAGGNTNATCCGAGTAAGGATTTGCTCTAGGAGCATTTTCGAACCGCTGACGGGCTGANANNGGTGTTGCACCATTTTCGTCAACTACCCCGTATCCAATCCCGAGTTCGCTGCTCCAATGGACCCGGCCGGTCATTTCATGATGAAGCGGATCTGAGATGACTGCNGCGGCAACTCGTCCTACGAAGATNGGTGTTTCGGCGTCATCCATAGCTACTTGTATTCCTTGGGCTGCTTGATCTTCTATGAATTCAGTTTTAGTTGGGCCAGGGCGAAGTGCGAGGGCGGTGACGNTTTTCGGGGCGAGTTCTACTGCCATGTCATGCGTTAAACGATCCAGCCCCGCTTTCCCAACGCTGTATGACGAGTTGAATAGATAAACGAGCCCAGCNGGTGANGTGATGTTGATAATGATTGGCCGTTTTGGCGATTCNAATAGCAGTGGCGCTGCATGCCANGAGGCNACNTAATGTCCTCGGAGCCCGATTCCGACTTGATCGTCCCAAATGCTCACGGGGTGTTCCCAAAATCCGCCTTCCCATGCCGGCGGGTCAGGGATCTTAAATACATTGTTGACGAGNATATCGAGATGCCCGTGGTCCTCNTTGACCTTTGCAAATACAGCGGCGATTTGATCATCGTCAAAATGATCCGTTTGAACTGGGATTCCNTGCCCTCCTGCCTCGGTCACTTCTCGTGCTGTTGTATCAATGGTTCGCGGCCNATCACCGGTGCTTCTTCCGGTGACGTAGACAGTAGCCCCTTGCTCTCCTAGCCCAATGGCGACCCCACGGCCTATACCTCGGCTTGCTCCGGTAACAACGGCGATGTGTCCTTCTAGGTTTCCCATGTGTTTACTCCTTGATCCATATTTCTATGACTTTAGGGTGGGAGTTTTGTTACCGCTAGTTGGGAAAGGCCTTTGCGATGATTTCAGCTGCTGTTCCTATTCCGTTTCGGCCTATGGAGGCGTTCATTGAGAGTAGTGCCGNTTCGATAGTGGCGAGGGTTCCGAGAATCATTGGAGGATTTAGGTNACCCATGTGGCCGATTCGNAANGCATCGGCTTCTAATCCTCCNACTGCTAANCCAAGTGTGAGCCCAGCNTNNGTTGCGCAGATTTNCCGNAGTTTTTCNGAATNGATNGANCCGGTTCGNATAGTNGTCACGGCATTTGATCTNGCCTTTGGGTCGGNGATGTTCANCTCAAGCCCNTNGGGTTGTTGCCATGTCTGCACCGCTGNTCGNACTGCGTCAGCGAGGACCTGATGACGGAACCAGATATTTTCNAGTCCTTCTTCGTCGATCATGTNNAGCACTTCGCGTAGTCCGTAGAGGTGTTGGATTGGTGGCGTTCCNNAAAAGAGTTGATACATGTGGTCTGGGTTTATTCGTTGATCCCAGTCAAAGTAGCCGATACGNAGTCCCGCTGACTTGTGGGNTTCTAAAGCTTGTTGACTTGCCCAGACGAAAGCCATCCCAGGTGGCATCATTAGGCCTTTCTGTGAGGCAGCGACAGTAATATCGACATGCCATTCATCCATTTCATATTGTTCGCAGCCCAAAGAGGCGATGCAATCAACCATAAATAGTGCGGGATGGTCGAGGTTTCTGATTGTCTTCCCTAGTTTGGCAATATCGTTGCGTACCGACGTGGCGGTATCGGTGTGGACGCACAGGATTGCCTTAATTTCATGGGAAGTGTCTTCTGATAGCCGCTGTCCTAGCATGTCTGGGTCGACGGGAAGTCGGTTATCTCCTGANAGGTATTCGACGTNCAGATGGGTTCGTTCTGCCATTTGCCCCCANACTGATGCAAAAAGTCCCGATTCGAGGACAAGNANCTTNTCTCCCGGTGAAAGGGTATTGCATAGGGCCATTTGCCATGCTCCNTGNCCATTNGAAATNGACATNAAGACTCTCCCTGATGTTCGAGCAATTGACGGGAGGTCTTCTACNAGTGAGAACGCGAGNTCNACGAGTTCTCCTTCATANATGTCTGGCATGGATCGGTGCATGGTTCGTAGAACTCGTTCAGGANTGATCGATGGTCCNGGTATNGCGATCATTGGTTGGCCGNAGCGTAAGGACATGAAACGTATCCTATTGGGNATTTTCCGTTCTTTCGTCATCTGTGCTGCTAGAAATGTATGGAAGGGAGGAAGAAGAAATGTCTGAAAAAAAGCTTCCAAAACTAGGTATTACGATGTTGGCGACCTGNCATACTCTTCCGCCTGANCACTTAGCNAAAGAAGTAGAGGATAGAGGGTTTGAATCTCTTTGGCTTCCCGAACATTCCCATATTCCTTCTAGCCGGGCTACCCCATTTCCTGGAGCTGCTCCTGGTCGCGAAGAATTACCTGACGTATATTGGCANCTGAATGATCAGCTGGTTTCTCTTTCTATGGCTGCAGCGGCAACAGANACTCTGGTGTTNGGAACGGCNGTAACATTGGTGGCGCAGCACGATCCAGTGTGGTTNGCAAAGCAGATTGCAACACTTGATTTCCATTCCGGAGGACGAGTCGAGCTTGGGGTCGGTTTCGGATGGAACCGCGAAGAATACGAATCGCACGGATATAAGTTCTCTGACCGGTATACCCGAACACGAGACAATATTGGAATCATGAAAGCGTTATGGACTCAGGACGAGGCCGCATTCGANGGTACTTTGCAGAGTCTTGAGCCTTCATGGTCATGGCCAAAACCAGCTGGCGATATCCCGTTGCTTGTTGGCGGTGGAAGTGGTCCAAAGTTGCTTGGACATTTATTTGAGTGGGGAGANGGTTGGATGCCGATNAGGAGCCCGAAAGGTTCTTTCGCGAAAGAGGTGGTAAAGGTTCGGANATTAGCTGAAGAAGCTNGTCGGGATCCTGCGTCGATTTCTATGACNGTNATGAACGCTCCTAAAGNTNTTGACGAACTTGAAGAACTTGCTCAACTCAACATTGATCGGCTTGTTTTTACGATTTGGCCGCAGGATCCAGATGCTGTTCTGCTGGAGCTTGAGGGGTTAACTGAAATCGTTGANTCGTTCGTATCCTGAATCTACGAGCTTTATGGGACTTCTATTCGGCTCAGCCGCAATGTCGTTATGCCCATGGATACTGCCATAATCACAATCAGCATAAAAATGCTTATGGTTTGTGACGGGCTGAACAAAAAGTCNAANTCGACNCCGGTTCTTCCGGTNATGATCGCCCGNCTNTAACCCGATACNGCCAAAGCGGCAGCNGGTTTNGCNAANCTAGCGACTATTGCTTCCCAGATAAAAATATAGCCGAGACCCCATATGACGGGGTTCTTCACCAAAAGNCCNANCAGGAGAAAAATTCCGCAGTAGGCGAGTACGGCGAGNACTGACGTGAGAATAGTCGCAAATATAAGTGCACTTCCTACGTCTAANAGAATAGCTGCGATAGTCATTGGGATCACAGTCAGCGGTAGCGTGATGACGGCGCTGGCGGCCCATGCTCCACCGGTAACGGACAATCGGGGGATTGGTCGCAGCCACAAGTACACGAGCGTTCCATCTTCACGCGTGTCTCCGAGTGATGCCGAAGCGAAGATTAGCGCTACGACTGGTATGAGGATTGATANNCCCATGTAGGAAATGAATCCGGCCCCTGCTTCCAAGGGGTCATNGCTTTGTCGTCCGATAACCCAACCAAGAAGGATTGGGAGTAGGCCAAAGATAGTGATTCCGATAAGACGACCTTTGGTAACGAGTTGTTTNAGTAACACATTGTGGGTCANGGTGACTGCTCGAAGTGGAGAAACTCTAGTCATTATCGTCCCTCTATCAGGTAGCGGAAAACAGATTCGAGGTCATCATCCATTGGGGTGACTTCGATAAGACTAATGTCGAGTTCCNTGGCGAAGGACGCTATTGATCTACCGAATGCATCTATTTTCGATGTGGTTATGTTTAGCGTGTCATCTTCAATGGTGACACCATCGATGATTTCTTTTTGAAGGAGAGCTGCTCCTAGTTCTCTTGCACCATTNGTAGTGATTTGGATGACGTGCGGTTGGTCTTCCATGAGGGTTCGTAAACTCCGGTAATCGCCTGATGCTGCNAGTCGGCCTTGAGCGATGACAAGGACTTCTGAACCGATCCGGGCAACTTCATCNAAAATGTGGCTGGAGATGAGCACGCATTTCCCCTGAGATCCGAGATTATGGAAAAGCTCAATCATTCGGTTTCTCTGCACTGGGTCTAAACCGGATAAAGGTTCATCAAGAATGAGTATCTCCGGATCATTGACGAGCGCCGCNGCGAGTTTGACTCGCTGCCGCATACCTTTAGAGAATGACCCGACGGTTTTTTCTGTAACTGTGTCAAGGTCAACAAGCATCAGGGCGNGATTCGTAGCTGTTCTTGGATTTTCTACGCCGTGAGTTTTCGCAGCAATCTCTACAAATTCGTANGCNGTNAGCCGATCNAAAAGAGCGTCTTGTTGGGGAGAGAGGCCAATTTTTCCTCGCACAGGCGTATCGTNACGTGCATCTCGACCGAGCACTTTTACAGTTCCCGCAGTTGGGGTTGTCAGACCACATAACATGCGGAACAGCGTTGATTTACCCGCCCCGTTTGGTCCAAGCAGCGCTGTCACTCCAGCGTTTAATTGGAAGCTTACGTCTGAAACAGCGACGACATTCCCGAAAGATTTTGAAGCGTTAGANACTTCAATCATGCTGACTGTCTGATTGACTGTTNGTNATTGGGGAGGTGGTGGAGGTTGGGGAGACATCAGATTGCNTCGCGTTTTCGATAGGTAACCAGAAGAATAAGACAGGACACTAGAAGCCAGCCGAAGAACCCAAGTGTGANAAACGTTGTTGTAATGTCTCCGTAGTTATCGACAATAGATGGGGAGTTGCANAGGCGGGCTCCGAATTCATANGCCGTTTCGACCGGGTTTATGAGGAGTATGTTCTCGCCAATATTCGTTTCCTCATAAAGGATCACACTCGGAACGCTCGTCCCTAAATAGGCGAGCAGAACCACGATGCTCGCGATCGCCCGNCGATTCGTAAAACAGGAAAAAGCAAGACTAAATGCACAAAGGAAAAGTGAAAGCACAATACAAGCGACGGAAAGGCGAGCGAAAGTTTCAAACCATTGCCCTACCCCATCAGGACCTAAACCCTTTACTGTCTTTCCAAGAAGATAGAGCAATGTGGGGCCAAATGTGATGAGCAGGATTGATCCTGCTACGGAGAATGATTTCGCTGCAAGATATGTCGATTTTGTGAGCGGAGTNGACATGTAGAGCGAGAACATTCCGTTTTTTTGATCTCGGACGATCGCATCTGGGGCAACGAGTGCTGCGAANAGAATCATGACGATTCCCGGTGCGACTTGTTGCCATGAATTTGTTGTTAGGAATTCGGCAGTTTCATTACCAAAAAGAAATACCGCCGCAAGTTGAATGACAACAATCAAATAAGTGATCCCAAGAATCGCCATTGGAAAGAACTTGTGTCGAGCTTTACGGCCAAGACCGAAGATACTTCTGGTGGTTTGCCATGCAGTTGAGCGAATAGCGCTACCAGTTCCTAATCTTTCGCCGTCGAATTTCCGGTACCCTCGGTCGAGAATTCTTGCGTTATCTGTTGCGCTCATGACGATGTGTCCAAAATGATGTCTTCGAGGCTTCGACGTCGGTGTTGGATCCGGTGAAGTCTAGCTCCGGCTTCTGCAACCGCGTCCCGTATCAAGTGAGAGGGTGTTTCTGATGTTCCATCTTGGATGCGCAGTACCGAGCTATCTTCTTCTCTTACTACCGTTAATCCAGCTTGACGTAGAGAACGTTCAACTGCATCTATTGCATCAGGCTGGTCGTCTATTGGGATAAGTTCGACTTCTATACCTGTGCTTTGACCAGTGAGTTGATTCAATTGTCCTGCAACAACGAGTTTCCCTGCGTTAAGGACCACAATGTTGTCACAGATCTGTTCGACTTCTTCGAGTAGGTGTGAAGAGATCATGATGTGTATGCCGTATTCTTCGCTGACTTGGCGAATAAGGGTGAGAACTTCATCTCGGGCGAGGGGGTCAAGTCCATCTGTTGGTTCGTCAAGAAAAACGAGTTTTGGGTCCGCTGCGATTGCTTGCGCTAATTTGACTCGTTGTCGTTGACCTGTAGACATTGTTCCTATCGGCCGGAAACGTTCTTCTCCTAAGCCGACGAGCCACAGTACGTCGCTTGCTCTAGTTTTTGCTTCTTTTCTGGGTATTCCTCGGACTTCGGCAAGGTGTTTGACAAAGTCAACTGCCGGCATTTCATCTGGGAGAATATTTCGTTCAGGCCCGTATGATACGAGCGACCGTAATTCGACTCCTTGCTTAATTGGTTCTAGAGCCAGCACCCGAATGGTCCCCTGCGTCGGTTTGCGTAAACCAAGCGCAATTGACATGAACGTGGTTTTTCCTGCTCCATTCGCCCCAACTAATCCTGTTACTCCGGAATGAACAGTGAAATCAACGTTGTCTAGTGCACGGTGATTACCAAACTGCATTGTTAAGCCGGAAACAGTGATTAGTTCCATTGTCTTATTTCTCTATTGTTCTTAGTCGTTTGAGTGGAGTTCAAATTGTGTCATTAGACGTTGTATTCGGCGAATACATCAAGATTTCGAAACGTAATCTCCCCAAATGAATCTTGTGTTTCTTCATGATCATCGTTGGTTATTTCAAGCTCATTATTTTTTTGGGCTTCCTCCCATGAATCAAACTCAATAAGTTGAAGAAGAGTTCCAGGGTTGTCTCGATCTACGCAAATTGTTGCTTTTCGAGCATATGAGCGCCCNTCGGCNTTNTCNATNTANTNCTTGAGTGCCTGCTCGGCNTCTTCTGGAGCACCANTGAACTCCATTATTTGTAAAAATTTCATGTTTTTCCTTTCATTGATANTTATGTTTTCATTTTNATCTGCCGGACTTTTTTGCTGCTTCGGATAGTACAGCCTCGATCTGNGCGTTGACTGATCGGAATTCATCCGCCGCCCATTTTTCAAAAGCTCGGTAGAGCTCTTCAGACATTCGTAATGGAAACTGTTTTCGTCCGACGCTCATTATTCCTCGAATCGGAATTTTATCTAGTAAGCGTTCCGACGTTCACAACCGGTGCCGTTGGAGCGTCACTTGCAATAACAGTCATAAGGTTGGAAGCGAATGTTGCTTTGCGTTCATCGTCGAGTCTGATGGGTTCAGAACTGTCGGTTCCTTCCTCAAGCGCATCAATAGCTTCACGTACCATAAGTACCGCTCCTTCAACTATTTTCGCTCGAGCAGCGACGATCGCAGCCGCTTGCTGTCTCCGTAGCATTGCTTCAGCGATTTCCGGTGCGTACGCCAAGTCGTTGAGTCTTGCCTCGAGGATCTCCACACCGGCTGCGGTTGCTCGTTCCTGGAGTTCGGTTCGTAGATTGTCATTGACTTCACTGGCATCGCCGATCAGGGTGATTTCGTTTTCATCTTCGAATGAATCGTATGGGTATGATCTCGCTAAGTTACGTACTGCTGCTTCTGATTGGGTGTGAACATAGTTTGTGAAGTTCTCGACACCAAAGACTGCTTTGGCAACGTCGACGACCCGCCACACAACCACGGCACCAATTTCAATGGGGTTACCATTAGCATCATTGACTTTTGCTGTTTGCGTTGTGAAGTTTCGAACACGTAGTGAAATTTTCTTCTTTGCGTAGAAAAGGTTGGTGAACCGTAGTCCTTGTGTTTCATCGCTTCCTCTATAGGCGCCAAATAGTGTGAGGACAGCTGCTTGATTAGGTTGCAGCATGTAGAGGCACATAGGTGTAATTAGAAAGAAAAGAGAACATAGTATTGCTGGAAGAATGGTTCCGCCGTTACTTACTCCTGATAAGGCCCAGAGTACAATCATTGCCGGAAGGTTGATCAACCAGATAATTATCATGGTGATCCCATTTCGAACTTTTCCGACCTTATTTGGGACGAGTTCTGTTACTTGAATGTCGCTCATTTTAGATTTCCTCTTTTTGCTTCTAGCGTTTGATTGCTGTTCCGTAGGCGAGTATTTCGGCAGCTCCGGCTGCTACTTCTGTGCTTTCAAATCGCACGCCGACTATCGCGTTCGCGCCGAGAGCTTCTGCTTGGGAAACCATTTGTTCGATTGCTTCGGTTCGAGCTTCTACCATAAGTTTTTCATAACTGCCGAGTTTGCCGCCGACGAGGCCCTTCAAACCAGCGCCAATGTCCTTAACAATATCCTTTGTCTTAATCGTGCTTCCAGTAACCAGACCAAGCGGTGTACCGGCGATACTATCTATTGTGTATAGATCCATTTCTCTCCTCATATCATTGTGATATCAACATGATATATTATTTCTTAATGTGGCGCAAACGAAGGAACCTCAAAAGATCTTTCAGTGCTTGAAGCTGTCTTATTGACTGCTCGTCCGATAATCTCAAAAAAGATGTATTTGCGTTTAAATTCCGACGAATCAGCCATACAAGATGTTTTTCGCGCATTCTTTGAAACAGAGTGCTCTATCGAACGTGTACGCGGCGCTAGCCAGTTAGGTTTTGACGCTGATGCTTGGAGCCGCCTTGCTGAAACTGGCGCACCAGGAATGTGCCTCCCTGAAAATATCGGAGGCGGAGGCGCCCCACTAACCACAGGCGCCATCGTGGCTGACCTTGTTGGCACATACATCGCACCACTTCCCTTCATTGAACACCTCACCACCTCCCGACTGCTTTCTAAGATTGCCCCTAACCATGAGGAGCTTCCACTATTAGCATCAGGAGAAAAAATCGGCACTATGGGATTACAACCACAAGCAGGATCAGCGTCGAATCTCATTCCGGCTGGAGCTATCGCACACACGATCATAATGTTCGACGGTGATAATCTCCTGTTAGAAACTACTGGAAAGTCAACACGTCATGTTCCGAATACGGCTGATCTTCCTTTGGCTAACCAATCGTTAGGATCCGGAGACCTAATTGCTTCCGGCGAAAAAGCAAAGCAAGCGTTCTTTCAGGCGCGAAGCGAATGGCAGGCCCTCATGGCCGTAGCATTATCCGGCTTAGGAAAAAAAGCGGTCGATCTAGGAGTTACATATGCGAAAGAGCGATACCAATTCGACGTCCTGATCGGGTCTTTTCAGGCCCTGCAACATGGATTCGCTTCAGCCATTACCGATGTGGAAGGAGCGTATTTTCTTTCCAACAGAGCAATTTCTGCCTTGGAAACCCAAAACGAATCTGCTGAGACACTTGCCGGCATGGCATTTCTTTTCGCATCAGAAGCTGCCATAGCTGCTGCTGCTACGTCCCTTCAATATCACGGAGGTTACGGATTTGCCGAAGAATATGACATTCAGCTCTACTACCGTCGAGCGAAAGGCTGGCCTCTTCAACTGGGCGACCCGGGACTTGAATATCAGCGGATAGCTGACCTCTGCCTACCCTCAGGAAAGGTGGCCTGATGGATTGGTCGTTCCCGCCAGAAGCTGAAGAATTCAGAAACGAAGTAAAGGCGTTCATCACAGAACACCTAACTGACGATGTTATAACTTCCACACATGATGGAACGATACACAACTGGGATTTCCACAAGAAGATAGCTGAACGTGGGTGGCTTGGAGGTGCAGTGCCGGCGGAACTTGGAGGAGGAGGAAAGAGCGCTCTCGAAATGGCCGTCATGATAGAAGAGCTTCAGTTAGCTGGTGCCCCTATAGATGGCATGGGTGTTGCAATCGTTGTTGCCTCAGTAGTGCTGGAACTCGGCAATGACCACCTGAAGGAAGCTATCGTACCGAAGTTGCTCTCCGGAGAAACACTGGTTTCATTCGGCTACACCGAACCTGACTCCGGATCT